>CBDVBD010000064.1:0-16605 GCA_965372135.1 uncultured bacterium
CTCCATAAAGGCAATCCGGTGGAAATGACCTTCCTGCCTGCCCAACCCGGTACCGGAATCCGATTCGTCCGTAAAGACCTCGAGAATTCCCCGGAAATCCCTGCCGACATCGACCACGTGGTCGATATTTCCCGCGGCACGGTCATCGGTGTCGATGATATAATCGTACACACCGTAGAACACGTATTGTCCGCTGTCTATGGCTTAGGCATCGACAACTTAATCATCGAACTGACCGCCAATGAACCGCCGGTGATGGACGGAAGCGCCAAAGCTTTTGTTGACGCTCTGATGGAGTCTCAACCGATAGACCAGGATGTTCCAAAAGAATACCTTCAAGTAGAAGGAACCCTGACCTACCACAATGAGGAGCAAGCCATTGATCTGGTGATCGTTCCGTCCGATGAATTCCGAATCACCTACATGGTGGATTACCAAAATCCCGCGCTGGGCACTCAGTACACCTCCATGTATTCCCTGGAAGAGGAATTCGTAAGCGAATTCGCTTCCTCCCGGACATTCTGCTTCCTGTCCGAAGTGGAAGTCTTGAAAGAACAAGGACTAATCCAGGGTGGGAATCTGGACAATGCCATCGTCATCGTCGATCGAGACGTGGACCCCGGCGAATTCGATCGCCTGAAGGAATTGTTCGGACTTTCCCATTCGGAAGTCCGGCTGGGCAAAGGAATCCTGGATGACCGCGAACTGAGATTTCCCAACGAGCCGGTTCGGCACAAAGTGGTGGACCTGATCGGAGACCTTGCCTTGCTTGGTATGCCCCTCAAAGGTCACGTATTAGCTGCTCGTGCTGGTCATGCTGCCCATGTGGAATTGGTGCGTATGTTGCGCAAAGTATATGAAAAGAAACAAATTACAAAAAAATACCAGAAAGGCACCACCGAAGGTTTCGTATTCGACAGCCAAGCCATCCAAAAAATTCTGCCCCACCGGTACCCTATGCTCTTGGTGGACCGCATCATCGATCTGGCACCAGCCGAAAAAGTAGTAGCGATTAAAAACGTCTCCATCAACGAACCTTTCTTCCAGGGGCACTTCCCCGGTCATCCCATCATGCCCGGAGTACTGATCATCGAAGCCATGGGGCAAAGCGGCGGTGTGCTGCTGTTGAATTCGGTGGATAACCCCGAAGACAAAGTGGTGTACTTTACCGGATTAGATAAAGTGAAATTCCGCAAACCCGTCATGCCGGGCGACCAAATCCGATTTACCGTAGAAATGACCATGTTCCGACGGGGCATCTGCAAAATGAAGGGAGTCGCTCACGTGGACGGTAACCTGGTAGCGGAAGCGGAAATGCAAGCGGTTATTGTAGATCGATAGGAATGTTATGGTACGCATTCATCCCACTGCCATTGTGGACTCCAAGACACAAATTGACGATAGTGTCGAAATCGGTCCCTACTGTTATATCGATGCCAATGTGGAAATCGGCAAAGACGTCTGGGTGGAATCCCATGTCAGAATTGCCGCAGGTGCGCGGATCGGTCCCGGAGTGCGTATCCACCACGGTGCGGTCGTTGGTACCGTCCCACAAGATTTGAAATTCAACAACGAAGATAGTATCGCGGTAATCGGCGCAAACACCACCATCCGTGAATACTGTAGTATCAATCGCGGCACCGAAGCGACCGGAGAAACCAGAGTGGGTCAGAATTGTCTGCTTATGATGTATGTACACGTCGCTCACGACTGTCGGATCGGTGATAATGTCATCTTAGCCAATGCCGTAAACCTGGCTGGACATGTCACTATCGACGACTGCGCAATCATCGGCGGCGTGGTGCCGGTGCATCAATTCGTACACATCGGCAGCCACTGCATGATCGGCGGTGGGTATCGGGTACCAAAAGATGTTCCCCCGTATATCCTGGCTGCTGGTGAACCGTTGACCTACGGTGGGTTGAATTCCGTGGGGTTGCGAAGGCGTGGATACACCGCCTCTTCCCTCAATGAATTAAAAAATGCCTACAAGCTAATTTATAAATCGAACCTGAACGTCTCCCAGGCGTTGGAAAAAATCCGGGAAGTCGAAGATATCACCCCGGAAGTAGCGTCGGTAATCGAATTCATTGAAAACAGCGAACGGGGAATTATCGGATAAAATCACGTGAAACCGGGTCGGATAATATTACAGCCCCCCATGGATGGAGCCTTTAACATGGCTGCCGATGAAGCCCTAATGGCGACGGCTGTCTTGGAAAACCGGACAATCCTCAGGTTGTTCCAGTGGGAGCCTTGGTCCCTGTCATTAGGGAAAAATCAACCCCTATCCGAAGTGGACCTGGAGGAATGCAACAAACGGAGAATAATGGTGGTGCGGAGATTGACCGGTGGACGAGCGGTACTCCATGCCCGTGAATTAACCTACTCAATCGTAATACCAACCCCTAAGGTGGAATCAGGACATCACCACCAGCTTGCACTGACCATCGGACGAGCACTGTGCCACGGTCTCCAGTCCCTGGGAGCTGATGTGGAATGGGTGCCTAAAGGGCGGTCGGTAGCTGGGAAACATTCGGAACTGTGCTTCGCCACTGCCACACGAGGTGAGGTCCTGTGGCAGGGTAAAAAAGTGGTCGGCAGCGCTCAGCGGGTGATGGATAATGCTATACTACAGCACGGCTCGATCCTAATCGATTCTGGACATGAGCAGATTGCCGATCTGTGGAAAGATTCCGAAAACACATACCGCGATGTGCTGTCATCCCACACCGCAACCTTGCACCAGATCCTGAGACGAGTTCCCGATATCGAATCGGTCACACCGGCAATCGCAGACGGATTTAAAACTTACTTTAGCGAGTTGGATGGGGAAGAGGAGTTATCGCATGAAGAGAAACTTGCCATTAAGCAGCGCGCAAATCCGTTTTTCCTGGGTGGATGGAAAGCGGAAAATGCTGATATGTCTGTTAGCGCTGATCAGCCTGCTGCTTAGCCTTTCTCCCGCATCGGCGGAATACGGAATCGGCGTACATGTGGGCTTGGATATATTCACTATCGACGAAGAACCTGAGCATTTCTTTAATCTCATTAACGACAGCCCGGTAGCAATTTCCAGAGAGGAAATTTCCGATCCCTACCACTTTGGCATACATGTGTATATTGATGAAGTGGTTGCTACTCTTATCGATGAACTTGATCTTTCCATGGACTTCTCCGCCAAAGAATATAGCTTTGAATTCCAGAACCCTAATTACCAACCGAACGAATCCCAAATCCAGCCGGAAACCGTAAAATATTCCCGTATCAGCGCCACAATTACTATCAAACACTATCTGGTGAAATTCCCTTCTGCACTAAATACCGTCAGATTATTCGTAGGTGTCGGGTTCGGTCTCCAGATGATTTCGCCGGTGGTCACAAGTCAACTGGTCTACGATAACTTGTTCAATAACACTGACCAATTGGACCTGGAAAGTAAAGACGTGATAAAAAAATCGTCCCATGCATCCTTCCTCGGAGTGGCAGGAATACGAATCAAACCACCAATGCTGCCGGTATCCATCCATGCCGAGGGACGCTACTACACTATGGGAGAATGGGAATACAAACAGCCAAGTAAATTCTATTCTTTATCGGTAGGATTATCCTACAACATTTAACTAATCTGCCATTCCTGCTGAGGCAGGAATTCAGAGTAGGTCAGCCCACCAACTGGCGGATGTGATTCTGACATTGGTCTAAATCTAAATCAATAATCGTGAATAATAACCCCAAACGAATTGCCCTGTTAGGATCCACTGGATCCATTGGTCAAAGCACTCTGGAAATCGTCACCGCATATCCCGATCAGTTTCAAGTGGTGCTGCTCAGTTGCCGGCGTGATGTCGATCAACTGATGCAGCAAGCGGAAACTTTCCGACCGCAATGGGTGTCTGTAAGCAATAACCATTTGACATCAGACCAAAAGCAGACGCTAAAAAACTGGGGAATTCGGGTTGCTGAAGGTGCCGACGAACTTCGCGGACTCCTAACGGATACAGACTACAACCTGGCAGTCAATGCCATTATCGGCGCTGCCGGGTTGTTGCCCACGCTGGACGTCCTGGAACGGGGTATAGATGTTGCCATCGCCAATAAGGAAACCCTGGTCATGGCGGGTCGCTTGGTAATGGACAAAGCCCGGGAAAATCAGGCAGCTATCATACCAATCGATTCCGAACACAGTGCCATCTACCAGTGCCTGCGCGGCGAAAATCCCGGCTCCGTTTCCCGCATCCTGCTTACCGCCTCTGGAGGACCGTTCCGTGAAACCATCGATCTGGACCTGTCGGAAGTGTCGGTAGAGGAGGTACTTAAGCACCCCATCTGGAAAATGGGGGCGAAGATTACCGTGGACAGTGCCACCATGATGAACAAAGGGCTGGAAGTGATCGAAGCCCATTTTCTCTTTGACGTGCCCCCCGACGCCATCGACGTGGTAATACACCCCCAATCGATTATCCATTCCATGGTGGAATTCGTGGACGGCTGCATCAAAGCGCAACTGGGCACGCCGGACATGAAGTTACCCATCCTCTATGCTTTGACCGGTGGGAAACGTATTTCGGCGAACTTGGTGCAAACCGACTTGTGTAAACTGGGGAAATTGGAATTCGAAGAACCCGACCATAACCGCTTCCCCTGTTTGAACTTAGCTTATCAAGTATTGGACAAGGGCGGCACCGCACCGGCAGTCCTGTCCGGTGCCGACGAGGAAGCGGTGGAACTATTTCTTAATGGTAACATTAAATTTACCGGGATCCATCGATTGGTTTCCGGAGTTGTAGAGGAACATGACCTCGTGTCCGATCCCAACATTGCCGATATATTAGCAGCCGATCAGTGGGCACGCACCCGTACTAAAGAATTAGGAGAACAGCTATAACCGCCTCATGGGATTATTGCTTAATCGGATAATATGATAGACATCGTCTGGTTTCTTATAGTCGTTGGAGTGATTATCTTCGTGCACGAATTGGGGCATTTCCTTGCCGCCAAATCCGTTGGCATGAGGGTAGAGAAATTCTCACTCGGCTTTCCACCGAAAATCACGAGCTATCACTATAAGGGAACGGATTACACCCTATCCGCCATCCCCCTTGGCGGGTACGTTAAAATCTCCGGCATGATAGACGAATCCCTGGACGGCAGCGGCTTAACCGGCGCTCCTTGGGAATTCCAATCCAAAAAAACCTGGCAAAAAATCTACGTCCTCTGCGCCGGGGTACTGATGAATATCCTGCTGGCGGTCACCCTATTTACAGTGATCACCATGATCAACGGCTTCCCCGAGGAAGGTCCGGTACTCATCGGTGGCGTTCAGGAAGGCTATCCCGCCGAGGAAGCTGGCTTATTGGCTGGGGATATTATCCTGTCCGTGGACGGAGACCCCGTACCTACCTGGCTCGAATTCGTCGACCACATCAAAGAGAAAGCCGAGGTGCCGGTAAACCTGACCTGGATTCGTGGCATCGACACTCTTAATGCGTTGGTCACGCCCACTACTAATGAGTTTGTGGTCGGTGCTGACACCTTACTGCATGGCTACCTGGGCGTCGAATTCCGGCCCACCTATCGCGATGTCGGCTTATTGGAAGCCATCGAGTGGGGTTGCCTCATTTCCTGGGAAGTTATGCGGGAAACCCTGCGTCTGATTGTCAACCTGTTCCGAGGACAGGCATCCCTAACCGAACTGACCGGTCCTATCGGCATCGCCAAATTATCCGGTGAAACCGCCCGAATCGGCATCACCAGCTTCCTGGGCTTTATCGGACTAATCAGCGTCAGTATTGCCCTATTGAATATCCTGCCGTTGCCGGTGTTGGATGGTGGTCACATTCTTATCGTAATAGTCGAAGCCATAGTTCGTCGCACCATATCCATCAAAATCAAGCTAATTATACAACAGATCGGCTTCGCCATGTTGATTGCCCTGTTGTTGATTGTATCATACCATGATGTCATTCGTGTCTTCTTCGAATAAATACCTATATTTAATTCTGCTGTTGAGCGTGGCATTATCCGGTTGCAGCCATTGGGTACGAAAACCGCTGGAGCCGGAACCGAAAATATACGACCAACAGGCGATGGAGCTGTTTGTTGAAGCCACCATTGCGGAAGAATTAGAAGATTACTACCGCGCGGTGGTGCTCTATCAGGAAGCCCTGCGCCATGACTCCACATCCCCCACTATCCATCTTACTTTGGCGAGCTTGCATCAGCATCTGGGGCAGTTGGAAGCTACTCTCCAGCACTTGAAAACTGCCGCTGACCTATCCCCCGAAGACAATCGAATCATGGAGTGGATCGTCGAACTCCTGGGTGATCAAGAGCGATGGAGCGACCAGAGTCCCTACATTAATCGACTGTTGAAATTGGATCCTGATAATATCACATATAATCTCCAATTAGCTAACATACATCTGCAAGCCGGTGAGCGTAAAACCGCCAGGCGCATTTTCCGCCGGGTAATCAAACTGGCTGATGATAACAAAGATGCCTTGATTAGACTTGGGGTGGTGTTGATTTATAACGATGAGCCCGAGCTGGCGGAACGATGTTACCGGAGAGCGGTGGAAATCGATCCGGTGGACGACCGTGCCTATTTCACTCTGGGACAAATATATCTAATCCTGGAACGTGAACGCGACGCCGTCAAACATTTCGAGATGGCAATTGCGGTGAACGACACTATAGTTCGTTATTGGACAACACTGGCTTACCTTGAATTCGATGCCAGACGATACCAACAGTCGGAGGACATTCTTCGACGTGCCCTGACCGCTCTCCCGGATCATCCTCCGTTATTTAACCTGTTGGGATCCGTTCTGGAGCGCCAGGAACGTTACCAGGAAGCGCTGGACGTCCTGTATCGATCATTGACGATAGATTCCACATCCATTACGCCTTATATTACCATCGGCTTCGTATACGACGAGACCGATCGCTTCGACCAGGCGGAATCCACCTATCAAGACGCTCTAAAAATCGATTCCGAAAATCCGACCGTATTAAACAACTATGCTTATTTGTTGGCAGTGCGGGGAATTCGACTGGATGAAGCGCTTACCATGTCGAATAGGGTCATGGAGATCGATCCGGAGAATTCGTCCTATCTTGACACCATCGGCTGGATATATTTTAAACTGGGGAATCCTGCCCCGGCGTTGGAATACCTCCTAACAGCCATGGAAATTGCCGAAGAAGAAAACGCCGAGCTTTTCGACCACATCGGAGATGTATATCTTGAGCTGGATGAATACAAAAAAGCGCAGGAATATTGGAAACGTGCCTTGGATATCGAACCGGACAACGAGATTATTAAAAGCAAATTGGATCAAACCATAATTATCCATTACTAATGTTAATACTATTCAGGGTATTCCAACTCTGTTGTTAAGTTCTTAATTAATATGAAGCATTACCCACATGTCTTGTGGCTGATAATAGCTATCATTCTGGCATTAGTCGCCGGATGCGCCCGGCTACCAGTCCGTGAGGATATCCCCAATACTCCGGAACGAATCATCTCATCATTGGTGAGCCAGCGGGGATCATTTCAACGCTACACCGCACACGGAACCATGCGGTTGCGGAGTGAATCACAATCCGTATCGTTGAGTTGCCGTTGGGAAATCCGGATGCCGGACACAGTGAGAATCCGCATCTACGGACCATTAGGCTTCCGAATGGGGGATGTTATCATCCAGGGCGAGCAGGTGGATATATTCAACTACTGGCTGGACCAGCAGATGACAATGACTCTAAATTCCCTGGTCAACCAGTTCCCCGGTATGGTGGCGGTGTCAAAAGCGCAGGATATATACCCCTTCCCCTACCTGTCCCGGATTGATCTGAAAAAAGTCGATCTGAACCGGTCACAACCCGACCACGGTATCTGGATATTCCAGGACTCCCTGGAACAGCACTCCCTCTATCTGGATGAAAAATATCTGGTCGTTGCCTGGGAATCGATACAAACACCTGCCCAGGAGCACGCACTAAAAAAGGAATACCAACGCTATCGACGTGTGCGGGGAAGCTGGCTTCCGGCAAAAGTGCGATATTCCCAAGGACAACCCGAACAATGGATGGAAGTTGTATTCGAATCCATAAAAGTACGATAAACTGGTTAGGTGCCTCCCGTGTCTGACATCCAATTAAATAAACCCGATTCTTCCCCGGCGCTGTCGGTGGTGATTCCCCTCTACAACGAGGAAGAATCCCTCCCCGAGTTATATCAAGCGATTAAAAAAGTAGTTGACGCCCAAGGATTATCCCACGAAATCCTGTTCGTGGACGACGGCTCCAACGACCGGTCCCTGCAGGTCATCAAAGGACTTGGGAAGACTGATCCGGCAGTCCGTGTGTTGTCGTTCCGTAAAAATCACGGAAAATCAGCCGCTCTGCAGGTCGGATTTAATCACTGCCGCGGAGACATGGTGATCACCATGGATGCCGATCTCCAGGACGATCCCAACGAGATCCCCAACCTGATCAGCAAACTAAATGAGGGATACGACCTGGTTAGCGGTTGGAAAAAAGTACGACACGATCCGATCACCAAAACCATCCCTTCGAAACTGTTCAACTTCATAGTCGGGTTGATTTCCGGACTGCCCCTGCATGACTTCAACTGCGGCTTGAAAGCCTACCGGAACGATGTGGTTAAAAGCTTCAACGTATACGGGGAGCTGCATCGCTTCCTGCCCGTGCTTGCCAAATGGTCGGGATTTCGTGCCACCGAAATCGTGGTAGAGCATCACCCCCGAAAGTTCGGCAAAACCAAATACGGAATGTCCCGGTTCCTGAGCGGCTTCCTCGATCTAATCACCGTGATCTTTATCTCCAAATACACCCGGAAGCCATTGCACTTATTCGGTACCATCGGGCTGATCTCCATGATTGCCGGCTTCGCCATCTGCGCTTACTTGGCGGTCGGATGGTTACAAGGACAATGGATCGGCAGACGACCTATTCTGCAGCTGGGCGTACTGCTAATCGTGGTCGGGGTACAATTCTTCTCTATAGGATTACTGGGGGAAATGCTCACCCACTCATTCGAAAAAGAACGCACTTACATGCTGCGCGATTCCGATAATAACTAAACTGAAAACACCTGCGGATTTCCATGGACAATGAATACCTCGTACATCGCGATTGCCGCTATTTCCTGGGCGATAGTCCCTGCAAGCCCCACAATTTTAAATACTTAACTTTTTATCCCTTAACTTATATCCAAATTACATCAATAGATGTTATCTATTCACGGAGGCAGAAACCTTGACAGATGTAAAGATTGCTCTGGTAGGACCAGCTTATCCCTTCCGTGGTGGAATTGCCCAATTTTCAGCGGTACTTTATCAAAAATTGATCCAACGAAAACACAAACCCTTGTTCGTATCATTTCGTAAACAGTTCCCCAAATTATTGTTCCCGGGAACAACCCAATTTGATACTTCCAAGGAACGGATTCCGGTAGATAGTATCCGAGTATTTAAGCCGCTTGACCCTCTATCTTGGTGGAGGTCAGCTCGAGTTATTCGGAGTTATCAGCCTGATTTAATTGTTTTTAATTGGTGGTTACCTTTTTTTGGACCGGGATTTGGAGCTGTAAGTCGTTTAGCGGTTTGGGGGGCAGATACAAATATCTTATATATTGTGCATAATGCAATTCCACATGAAAAAAGACCGGGCGATAAATTGTTTACCAATTGGGCATTTCGTCCAGTACATTATTTTATTGCTCCGTCAGAGACGGTACGAAAAGATATGCTGGATCTGCGTCCGGATTTGAATGAGAGCCGCCTGCGATTGGTACCCCATCCGGTGTACGACTGTTATGACCGAAAACGCTGGACCCAAGATTCCGCAAGGAAAGATTTAAAAATCACAGAATCCCGCATCTTGCTGTTTTTCGGATATATCCGGCGTTACAAAGGAGTTCGGAATCTGATAAAAACTATCCCATTACTGCAAGAAAAATTCCAGGATGACTTTAAGTTGTTGATAGTCGGGGAATTCTACGAGGGACGTGACGACATCTTGCAGCTTATTAAGGAACTCAATGTTAGTGATCGAATTCTCCTGGTGGACCGCTACGTTCCCAACGAGGAAGTCGAGAAATATTTCCGTGCCGCAGACGTGGGGATACTACCCTATGAAAGCGCCACCCAGAGCGGAATCATACAAATTGCCCATGATTTCGGACTGCCGGTAATTACCACCAACGTGGGCGGGTTGCCGGAAGTAGTACAGCACGAAACCACCGGATTCCTTGTACCGCCCGGTGACCCGAAAGCCTTAGCGGATGCGGCGTTTCGCTACTTTGAAGGGGATTGGGGGACGCGATTCAGAGCTGCTATTGAACAGACGAAATCACGGTATTCCTGGGACCCATTGATTGAGTCAATTGAGGAAGCTGCCGGAACCGGATGGCGGTAATGGGCAACCAAAACGAAAAATCCGAAATGTTGGAGAAATAAAATGGCAAAACGGGCGAAAGTTAAGCGAAAAATGGGCGAAAAAAACGCGAAAAAATCACCCGGCGTAGTATTGACATACTGGCAGCAGGAAATCGTAGTAGTTTTTCTCCTATTCATGGCGGTGGTTCTCCTGTTCAATCCCTGTATTTTGCAGAACAAGGTGTTCTCTCGAGGGGACGATACCGCGGCATCACATGCTTGGAAGCGGTTTATCAACAACCATAAAGAGGATTTGGGGCGAGTACCCTACTGGTGTCCGGATGTGTTTATCGGATTTCCTTCCTATTCCGCCGGGGGATATATGGGGTATCATAATGCCCCTAATTACAATATTACCAAATGGATCAATCCGATGTATTATTTAACCGGCATCACCAACTTGTTGTATTTCAAACGGGAATTTGTGAGTTGGCTGATTGCTTTAATGTTCATAGCAGGATTATTTACGTATCTGTTATTACGAGGGTTGGGAATTACCCGCTGGGTTGCAGTTATGTTGGGGCTGGTGATGGCTTGGAATCCCTATTTTATTTCATTAATGACGGCGTCACATGGGGGGAAATTGCGCACCTTGATCTTTATCCCCTTGATTTTATTGTTTACTCATCGGGTGATGGATCGGCGGAGGTTGATCGATATTGGGTTATTGGGGATGGCGGTGGGATGGCTGATCAGCATGGGAGCCCACGCTCAGGTTGTGTATTATGCAGCGATTGCGATAGTGGTGTATTTTATTGTTCGCACTGCGTTTGAATGGAAAGATGGCACAGTAAAAGTGGCTGCCAATACCGGATGCCTGTTGTCAGCCGGGGTGATTGGGGGTCTAATTGGGACGCTTTGGACGATTCCGTTGTATTCGTATATCCCCTATTCTATCCGGGGGATGGGACCGGCGTTGGCGGAATTGGGGGTGAAGGGATTAACTTTGCAATGGGCGACCGGATGGTCATTTCATCCCTTTGAAATCGGCACCTTGGCGGTTCCATCACTGTTTGGGTTGAAATCCCCGTTTTACTGGGGTTCCATGCCGTTTACTTCCAGCTCATTCTATATCGGAATAGTGCCGTTGATTTTTTCTAGAATTGCACTGATATATTCTCGGAACCGGATCGTGTGGTTTGCGGCTATTTTGAGTGCGTTGGTGTTTTTCATGTCCATGGGACATCATTTTATGCCCCTTTACAAGATATTATTCAATATCTTACCGGGATTTAACAAGTTCCGTACTCCCTCATTGATAATCCTTGTGATGCAGGTGGCGATGATTATAATGGCTGGGTTCGGGATTCAAGCGGTACTTTCCGGGAAATTAGGGACCGGGAAAAAACAGCCCGATGCCGGGCGTGTGTTCCTGATATTAGCAGGGGTTTGCGGCGGGTTGTTATTGTTTGTACTGGTGTTAAAGAGCAGCTTGTTTGGCGGATTGTCCTCATTTATGTTTTCAAAAATTGGGGATATGTCCCGGTACAACACGGAGACGTTGGCGCGCCTGAAACAGATGCGGTTTAACATGTTCCATCGGGATTTATTGATTGCGCTGTTGCTCAGTGGGCTGGTGTTTCTGTTCATAAGCTTAAGGATTAAGGGTAGGTTACGAAATACCGGATTTTTAGCGCTGCTGGCAATATTGACGGTGGTGGATTTGTGGATTATTTCCCATAACTTCTTCGAACCCAGGCCACGAGCAACACTACAGGAACCATTCCAGGAGACTCAGACCATATCCTTTGTTAAACAGGACGATTCGATATTTCGGGTGTTACCGTTGGGGGAAGGATTTCAGGACAATATATGGATGGCAAACGGGATACAATCTGTCGGGGGTTACCAGGGTGCCAAGATGCGCAGGTATCAGGATATCTTGGATTATGTATTATATAAAGGTCCAGACATCCAGTTTCCGTTACACCATAAATTGATAGATTTACTAAACGCTAAATATTTGATTTCCAAAGGCATGCTGCCGGGAGATGAGTACCAGAAGGTTTCGGTTGACCCATCGACCGGCATGGTGGTCAGTATCAATCAGGATGTGCTGCCCAGGGCGTTTTTCGTGGATACGGTATGGGTGCGTACCGACCGGAAGTCCTCCTTAGATGCGCTACTGGATCCTGATTGGGATCCAGCTACTATCGCGATTGTCAAGCAGGAAATCCCCTGGGAGCCGGGAAAAGGGATAAGGTCGGCGCGGATTATATCCTACGGGGTTGAAAAGGTTATTCTGCAGGCGGAGGTATCCCGACCATCCTTGTTGGTTCTGGCGGATACCCATTATCCGGGCAATTGGCATGCCCTAATCGATGGTGAGGAAACCCCGATATATTTGACGGATTACCTGCTGCGTTCGGTAATCGTACCGGAAGGGGAGCACGAAATTCGCTTTTTCTTTCGATCCCGGTCGATCCAGGCAGGGATTACCTTATCGACATTGGGATATTTCTTAGCGGCATTGTTCCTAATTGTGGGGGTAGTATGGGAATGGAGAAAACGTTCGTCTAAAAGCGGTGTGGAGTAGTTGATCTATGGTGGTTCAATGGGACGAACTGCATATTGAATATGATCCCCTCAAAGCGGTGATCGGGTGGTGGATTCGACGCAGTACGATTCTTAGGCGATTGTTTTTTTGGGCGTTGGGGAGGATGTTCCTGCGGGAACGATATATAAAGCGGGAACTTCAGCGGATGGCATCGGAGCGTGAAGATATCCGTGATATTCTGGATGCCGGGTCCGGATATGGACAGTTTTCGTGGTTTTGCGCTAAGTTGTTTAAGGATACAAACATTGTGGGTGTCGATGTTAAAGAGGATCAGATTCAGGATAGTGAACTGTTTTCTAAGAAAATGGGTGTGTCCCAGTGCCGGTTTGAAATCGGTGATTTGCAGACGATTTCTTATGACGCGCAATTTGATCTAATCATCTCCGTGGATGTGATGGAACATGTGGTGGATGATGTAGCGGTGTTTCGGAATTTTCACCAGGCATTACGTCCGGGAGGGACGTGCATGATTCACGCTCCCACCCAGAATCCCGATTCCACCCATCCGGGCGATGACGAAGTGCACAGCGTGGTCGGTGAACATGTTCGGGAAGGATATACTGAGGGGGAAATACGGGACAAGCTATCGCAGGTTGGATTGACGGTTAAGAAGGTGATGTTCGCCTATGGAAATTATGGGGGGAAAGCCTGGCGGTTGCTGCAGGGACATCCGATGCGGTGGGTGCATAAACGAAAATGGCTGGCGTTTTTCCTGCCGATTTACTACCTGTTTGCATATCCAATTGGAGCTTATTGGATGCGAAAGGATTTGGCGGCTCACAACCAATGGGGAGGGAGTATTATAGTATTGGCAGAGAAACCCCGATAAAGTTAATAGCAAGCGGAAGTTGAAGATAACTCTTGGGATGGGAATGAGGAACCAATTATACTATCGTGTGGGTCCTTTTAAGGGGATCCTATTTCTGACGGCGGTGCTTCTGGTGCTGTCCGTGCTGATTTTCACGCAGATTATGGTGGATTCCCTCCGGGATCACGGTCGAAGGGTTTTGTCCAATAATGTGGAGCATTATCGCTTCTTGTTGTCCAGTGTCAGCGCCGAAATGGCGTTCGCAGAAATCAACCGGATCGATTATCCGGTGATTTTGACCGATTCCAACAACGAACCCAAGTTCTGGAAAAACGTGGGAATCGCGCCGGGTGATACTTCACCTGCTGCTATGACGAAGCTGCGACGGCTGGTACACAAGATGGATGCTTCCGGTAACCTTCCTATTCCCATTGAATTGGCGCCCAATCATACCGACGATTTTCATTTCGGCGATACAGTGTTTATCCGTCAACTGACTTGGCTTCCGATCGTGGAAATTCTAGCAGTGGCACTGTTTATTTTGATTGGATACTTAGGATTTCAGAATATTCGCCGCAACGAGGAACGGTCGGTGTGGATCGGCTTGGCAAAGGAAACCGCTCACCAGCTTGGAACGCCGCTTACCAGCTTGATGGGGTGGGTCGAGGTGCTCGGTGATCCGGAATTGGACAAGGATAGTATGCAGAGTGCTAATCAGGAGATGCGACGTGATTTGGAACGGTTGGAACAAATCACGGCGCGATTTTCACAGATTGGGTCCGACGTGGTGCTGACGGATGAGTCGCTAACGGACGTGATCAAGGAAACGGTGGATTATTATCGTCAGCGGCTGCCCAGCGATTCCAAACAGATAAGCATTATCGAAAACTACGAAGTACAGCCGAGGGTGCCGTTAAACCGGATGTTGTTTTCGTGGGTGATGGAGAATCTAATCAAGAATTCCATTGATGCCATCGGCGATAACGGCGGTACGATTACCATCACCTCCCACGAAAAAGCGGGGAAGGTGTTAGTGGAGATCAAGGATACCGGCAAGGGAATCGATCCCAAGGATCGTAAGTATGTGTTTCGTCCTGGCTTTAGCACAAAAAAACGGGGATGGGGATTGGGGTTGTCGCTGGCGAAACGGATTGTGGAAGAGTATCATCAGGGGAAATTGTTACTGCGTTCATCCCGTCCCGGTGTGGGAACCACCATGCGAATTCAACTATCTATCGCATAAACCATCACAAGAAACCTATCGTGAAGATCCCCAGGGTCGCCATACTTTTAATTACAATACTGTTATTATTGTCGTTGGGGCTGCTGCTGAAATTGTTTCTGCCAGTGCCTGCAGAGGATGATCTCTCTCCTCAAACGATTCGGATTCAACCTGGGGATTCCTTTGCCCAGGTGTGTGATCAATTAGTGGAAAAGGAACTGATTCAAAATCCTACGTTGTTTTTGTTGTTGGCAAGGGTGGTGGGATTGGAACGCCAGCTTCCTGCGGGGGAAGTGACGTTAACACCCGGAATGTCGTTGTGGCAGGTGGTGTGGCGTCTTCAGCATACTGAAGCGGTGACGGTGAATGTGACGATACCGGAAGGTCTCCAAGCGCGTCAGATTGCCGGGCTGCTCCAACAGGAAGCCGCGGTGGATTCCGCTGGGTTTATGCGTGCGGTATCGGATTCCGGCTTGATTCGGGAGCTAAGCATTGAGGCTCCGGATTTGGAAGGATTTTTGTTTCCCGATACCTATAATTTGTATCACGGGATGGACGGGGAGGTGGTAGTGCGCCGGATGGTGAGACAGTTTCAGCAGGTGTGGGATGATTCGATGACAGCGCATGCCGAAGAGTTGGGGTGGACAATGCGGCAAGTGTTGACCATGGCGTCGATTATTGAGGGAGAAGTGATGACGCCGGAAGAAGCGCCCGTGGTGTCGTCGGTCTATCATAATCGATTGAGGACAAGGATGTTGCTGCAGGCGGATCCGACCATCCAGTACATCATTCCCGATGGTCCGCGCAGGCTGTTGAAGGATGATCTTAAAATCGAGTCACCCTATAATACCTATCTACACCTGGGATTGCCGCCCGGTCCAATAAGCAATCCGGGATTAACGGCAATTTTAGCGGCGTTGTATCCTGCGAATACCGGGTATTTGTTTTTTGTAGCGAAGGGGGATGGAACCCACGCTTTTAACGAGACCGAGAGAGGGCATTGGCGGGATAAAGCGAAATTTCAGCAGGTGCGAAGACGTGTTGGACAGAACTGAAAACCATCAAAACTATGGGAATTTTTAATGATGAATGACGATAATATTGATAATAAGGTCAGCCTACGTGTAGTAACAGCCGATACGGTGCGTACCATTTGTAATTTGAATGTATCGAAGGAGCAGGAACAGTTTGTGGCTCCTAACGCGGTTTCCATTGCACAAGCGCATTTTTCAGGGAATGCCTGGTTTCGTACTATTTATGCCGGGGAGATTCCCGTCGGGTTTCTGATGATTTACGACGATCCGGAAAAACCACAGTATTTTCTTTGGCGGATGATGGTTGATGCAAAATACCAGGGGAATGGGTATGGTAGGCATGCGGTAAAATTGTTGATTGAGCATGTGAAAACGAGACCTGGTGCAAGGATATTGGAAACCAGCCATCGGGAGGGTGATGGAAGTCCTGGTCCATTCTATGAGAAGATGGGATTTAAATATACCGGTGAAAAAGAAGACAGTGAACTGATGATGAAATTGGAGTTGTAGGCGCAGGT
>CBDVBD010000065.1:0-16316 GCA_965372135.1 uncultured bacterium
ACAAAACACCACTACCCTTCCCAAACGGTCAACGAGGTCTTAATGCGTGTGGAATTCTTCTCCCACGGTGCCGCTCAGGAAGTCACCGGATCAAAACATTTCCTGCAGGTGAAAGATCAACTGGTTTTGGTAGATTGCGGTGCTTTCCAGGGTCGTCGGGAGGAAGCGGAACAAAAAAACCGGGAATGGAAATTCGATGCAGCAGCCATCGATGCCATGATCCTGACCCACGCCCATTTCGACCATTCCGGGATGATCCCCCGCCTGCCCAAGAATGGATACAACGGGAACATTTACACTACCCCCGCCAGCCGTGATTTAGCCAGCCTGATAATGATGGATTCCGCACACATCCAAGCCCGGGACCTGGAATTCCTCAGCAGGCGCGCCAAAAAGCGAGGCGAGAAATTCGACAAAGAACCCCTGTACAACGAGCAGGACGTGGCGGAAAGCCTGGAACATTTCATTACCGTATCCTATAACCGACCCCTGTATATCACCGACGGCATCCAGGCGGAATTCTACGATGCCGGACACATCCTGGGTTCAGCGATTTCGGTGATTACCGTCAACCGCAACGGGCAAGAAATGACAATCGGATTCAGCGGGGATTTGGGGCGTAAAAACCTGCCCATCCTTCGCGATCCCCAGATGATTCCCGACGTGGATTACCTGGTGATGGAAAGCACCTACGGGCACCGGCTGCACGACCCCATAGGTGTCGCCATTGAAAAGCTGGCGGACGTGGTGAACCGCACCATCGAACGGGGCGGAAAAATCATTATCCCCGCCTTTTCGGTGGGACGCACTCAGGAATTGGTGTATTTCCTGCATGTATTGAGCGACCAGGGAAAAATTCCCAAAGTCCCGGTGTATGTGGACAGCCCTATGGCGACCAACGCAACATCCATTTTCCGGGTGCATCAGGAATGTTACGATCAGGAAACCCGGCAAGCATTCTTGGATCACCACAAAAATCCCTTCGGCTTCAACGAACTGCGCTACATCACTAATTTAGAAAGAAGCAAGGAGTTGAATGCGTCGCCGGAGCCAGCCATTATCATTTCCGCATCGGGGATGTGTGAAGCCGGCAGGATTCTCCATCATTTAGCTCATAACATAGAGAATCCCAAGAATACCATTCTGATCGTGGGTTTCATGGCGGAGCATACTTTGGGGCGTAGGATAAAAGAACAGCAGCCCAAGGTCAAAATCTTCGGGGATATGCATCGGTTGAAGGCGGAAGTGGTCACCATGAATGCCTTCAGCGCCCACGCCGATTACAGCGAGATTCTGGACTATATTTCGCAGTTGGATTACAAAAAGTTAAAGGAAATATTCCTGGTTCACGGCGAATCCGACGCCCAATCGAACCTGAAAAAACTGCTGGACGAAAAAGACTATAAGACTACTATTGTAAAATACAACGAAAAGTATTATCTTCAGGTATAATCCAAGGGAGTGTGGTGTCAGGTGTCCTCACCTGACACTATCCTAATCTTAAACCCCAAAGGGGTGTCACAGAGTAGCCTGGGGCAACGCCCCAGGATCAGAAGTCAATACAAAAAACAAGTCCTGAATGGGCGGCACAGTAGGTCGGATTCATTGAATCCGACGCGTAGGGGCCGTCCGGCATTTGACGGATCGCGCCCAAATCACAAACACTTGGATGGAAAACCCATGAAAGTCATCGCATTCAACGGCAGCCCCCGCCATGACGGCAACACCTTCATCCTGATCAACATGGTGCTGGACGAACTGAAATCCGAAGGCATCGACACCGAACTATACCAACTCGGCGCCAAAAAAATCCACGGCTGCGTCGCTTGCTACAAATGTTTCCAAAACCTGGATCATCACTGCTCGGTGACCAACGATGTATTGAACGAATGTATCGACAAGATGCTGGAATCCGAGGGTGTCATCATGGGTTCGCCCACCTATTTTGCTAATGTCAGCACCGAGATCAAGGCGTTGATTGACCGGGCTGGATTGGTGGCGAAAGCCAACGGTGACATGTTCCAGCGCAAGGTGGGTGCTGCGGTGGTGGCGGTACGGCGTGCCGGCGCTACCCACGTCTATAATTCCATCAATTACTTTTTCGGCATCAATCAGATGGTGATTCCGGGCTCCTGTTATTGGAACATGGGTATCGGTATGGACAAGGGTGACGTGACCAAAGACGCCGAAGGCGTCAACATCATGCAAACCCTGGGCAAGAACATGGCATGGGTTCTGAATAAATTGCACGACTAACATCTATTCTGTCATTTCCGCGTAGGCAGGAATCCAGTTCCGTCATTGCGAGCGTAGCGTGGAAATCTTTTCCACCCGATGCTCGGCGGGAAATAAGTGGGGGGGCAAAGCTAGCATACTGACTCTAATAGGATTTTGGTCAACGCTGATATTTTTTCTATTGTAATCCTTAGGAGAGCTAAAATGAACAATGGATCAGAGTTTGAATTTGTCAAGCTTGCCTATTTTAATCCAAATTGCAAAGACGAATACGGCAATCAGGTAATTGATTATCTGATTCTCGACTGTCTTGCAAGCTTTGGCCAATTGCATGTTGAGGTCTCGGATATAAAAGGTTCTATAAAAAGAAATTTCCTTTCTGATTTTGAAGATGCTGAAATAATTGCTGCAGGCAGACGTCTTAAAACCAAGGGGCTGATAGATATTCAAGAAGGTGCTGATCGTTTTACCAATCCAACATTTCAGATTTCCTCAGAGGCTGAGAAAAAGATAAAACAGAATCTATCTGAGATAGTGAGCCTTAATGACAGTGTAATAGAAGCTTGGCGATTAGAGGTCTTAGAAAAGTATAGGGAATTTCCCGCAGTTGTGGAGAATATTGATTCTATAATCGATGCCCTGCAGACATTTACCTCCAAAATGCTCTATAGGCACGGAGTAGAATGTGTTGCACTGATATACCCAGAGGATCCGAAGGCGCAACAATGGCTGGTGGAAATCGGTGGTAGCATATTAGATTATTTACCTAAGATCGATCCATTTGTAGATGGGGTATTGAAATTAGAAATACCTAGTTTCTTTAAGAATCCAGATGCCGATAGGAAAAAGTATATTGTTAATCTGTTTAATAGCAGCTTCTTTTGGCGATTGATCCAAGTTGATGAAAAATGCTCCGGACTATTACAAAAAATAACAGCTGGTCAACGTCTCTTTCTTGATAATAATATTTTATATTGTCTTATAGGCTTGAACGGTGCATCAGTACTCCAGTCAGTTCACTCGATGCTAAGGATCGCACATAATTTAGGATATGAACTATGGGTAACATCAAAAACTATTGAAGAATTTCACGAATCTCTTGAATGGCAGATGAATGAGTTTAGAAAGAAACCACCACTCCCCGCCGAGTTGGCGGACATTGCCGTCAAGAAATTAGGGACCGACAGCTTCTTGACATTATATTGGAGCGATTTTGTTAAGAGCGGCATTAAGATAGATCAATTTGTTTCCGAAAGGTCTCACCTGGAGGAAATTCTGGCAGGTTTGAATATCAAGATTACGAATGAATTTAGAAAAGAGATAGACAATTCTGAGGAACTTCTTGATGAAGAAAGTATTTTACGTGAAACATGTGGCAACCTTAGCCAGCATATAATTGAACATGATGCCTTTCATAGAGTATTAATTAATAAGATTAGAACGACGCCAAAATACCATTTCTCTGATGCTCAAGCATGGTTCTTAACACAAGACAGAAAGCTCCCCGTTTATGACAGAGCCGCCCGTAGAGGCAAAGGCTATCTTCCATTTTGTATAACAAGCGATCAGTGGGTTCAAATCAATCGACCCCTACTGGCAAGGACAGCAGATGAAAGGGAATATGAAGAATCATTTCATATTCTTGTAACACAACCATTTATAAGGACATTACTATCCTCATTCTCTTACGAAAGCGTCTATAATGAAATACTTGGGAAATTAGCACGCTATAAGAATATGAATCCAAGATTAGCATTAAGCATTATAACCGACACTCATTTTATGATAACAATTTCTTCAGAAACAGATGAAGATATAATACAAGAGGAAATTGAGAATAAAGTCGTCGAGAAAGCCAATGAACTTCAAAAGCGCGTAGATGTACAAGAAAATCAGATTTCCAAGCTGGATAAAGATATCATTAATGTGAGCGCTGAAGTTAAGAGCATGAGAGATGACCATAGTTTGGAGATTTCTGCAATTAGACGGGAACTTGATGATGAGAAGGGATTGCGACAGACGGCAGAAAAAGCAAAGGATGATGAGAAAGAGTTACGAATTGATGCTGAAAAGAAAAAAGACGCCGCAAGAAAAAAATATAGGCTATTAGTGAGGGGAGTTGTACTATTTGTTATATTTTTGGTGATATCGGGACTTTCTTGGTATCATGAAAATATTTTTGCATGGCCCGCTCTTGATCTGCATAACAATAAGTTACTAATGGAAATCATCTGGCAACTGATACTGATTTGTTTGTTAACAGGCGCGATCTCCAGAAAGAATCGCGAGTGGTGGTTGATTGGTGGATGTATACCTTTGATAATATTAATATTGACATTTTTCTCCAAGTAGTCGAATTCATTTTTTTTTACCTATTGGTTCTGAAATAGAGCCTAGCATTTTCACGAAGATCCTGACCTACGCAGATAAAAACTTACTAAATAAATACATCAACCGGAGGACACATGAGTGTACCCACTATCGTATCCATGCCCGGTGACGGCATCGGAAAAACTGTACTACCCGAAGCAATTCGCGTGCTGGAAGCCGCAGATTTCAACGCCAACTACGTCCATGGCGACATCGGCTGGGATTTCTGGATCAACGAAGGCAACGCCCTGCCGCAGCGCACCATCGACCTGATCGCAGAACACCGCATCGGTTTGTTCGGCGCCATCACATCCAAACCCAAACACAAAGCCGCCGCAGAAATCTCCCCGGCACTGCGGGACAAAGGCTACGTCTATTACAGCCCCATCGTGGGCATGCGCCAGCATTTCAACCTGGATGTGTGCATCCGCCCTTGCAAATCCTTCATCGGCAACCCCTTGAATTTCATCCGCAAATCCGCTGACGGCGGATTCGAGGAACCCGAAGTGGACGTGGTGATTTTCCGCCAGAACACCGAAGGTTTGTACGGTGGTGTAGAGTGGACTGATCCCCCTAAGCAGGTGCATGACGCCCTCAACACCCACGTCAAATTCAAAGCCTTCGCAGATGTTCCCGGACCGGACTTGGCAGTTTCCACCCGAATTTTCAGTCGAGGTGCCTGCCAACGCATCACCGAGGAAGCCTTCAAATACGCCAAGAAATTCAGTTACCAGTCGGTCACCGTGTGCGAAAAACCCAACGTGATCCGGGAAACCTCCGGCATGATGGAAGAGGAAGCCCGCCGCGCTCAAAAAGCCTACCCCGACATCGAACTGTGGTCCACCAACATCGACGCCCAGATGATGTGGCTGTCGAAAAACCCGGAAGACTACGGCATCATCGTATCCGGCAACATGTTCGGCGACATCGTGTCTGACGGGTTCGCCGGCTTGGTGGGCGGCTTGGGATTCGCCTGCAGCGCCAACCTTGGCAAGGATTGCGGCGTGTTCGAACCCACGCACGGTTCCGCCCCCAAATACGAGGAATTAGACCCATCTATCGTCAATCCCATCGCCATGATTTTGAGCGCCTGCATGATGCTGGATTTCATCGATGAAGCCGACAAAGCCGACCGCATCCGCAAAGCCATCGCAACCGTCATCGCGGAAGGCAAAGTCCGCACTTACGATATGATGAAAATCCGCGGCGGACCGGACAGCATCGCCCAGGGTGCCGCCACCACCGGGCAGATGACCGACGCCATTATCGCCAATTTATAATGACATTCCTAACGAAGGATGTACCATGATTTCTGAATACGACATCGAGTATCTGTTTCAAGACCAGCTTGACCGGATTCAAGACTCCGACCTTCGCCAGAAGGTGGTCAATATCTGGGTGGATGCCTGCGAGAAAGGCAAATGGGATAACGCAGATCAATTGACAAATATGCCGTTTACTCTGTTAACCAAAACCCACGGCATCAATTTCATCGAACACACCATTGTTGTCACTGAAGGTGCGGTGGGGATTGCCAAAGCTATGTTGGAGACTTACAAGAATTTACCCTATCGCATCGACATGGATCGTCTGGTGGCGGGTGGTCTTCTCCATGATGTGGGAAAGCTGCTTGAAATCGAGCCCATCAGTGGCGGTGGATACCGGAAGAGCCGCAGCGGCATGTGCGCCCGGCATCCCATTTCCGGAGCTATCCTGGTGGCGGAAGCGGGACTCTCTGAGGAAATGGTCAACATAGTGGCTTGCCACGCCAAGGAAGGCGACGGGCGCCCCCAGTGCATCGAAACCGTCCTCATCCATCAAGCTGACTTCGCCACCTTCAATCCCCTGGTCATGATGGAAAAAGGACAGTTGATTCTATGATTTCCCAGGTGTTATGCAGGCTGGAACAAAAGGGATCTTAGTAGCATGGGCATCCTGCCCATGCCCACGGGCTGGAAGCCCGTGCCACTTGTCAACTTTCTAACTTTCAAACTTTGGTTTGACTATGCCATCAACCATCATCGAAAAAATAATATCCAACCACGCCGGAGCCCCTGCTAAACCCGGTGATAACGTGGATGTATTAATGGACGTCCGTGCCGCTCGGGATTTCGGCGGTGCCAACGTGGTGAAAAACCTCCGGGAACACGCGCTGGGTATTGATGATCCGTCCCGCACCTTCTTCACCTTCGACTGCAATCCCGGCGGGTCCGACCAGAAATACGCCACCAACCAGCACATCTGCCGCCTGTATGCCCGGGAACAGGGAATCACCGTATACGACATCCCGCAGGGTATCGGAACCCATCTTGCCATCGACGAAGGATTGGTGGGACCTGGTGGAACCCTGGTATCCACCGATTCCCATGCCAACATCCTGGGCGCCATCGGCGCGTTCGGGCAGGGCATGGGCGACCAGGACATCGCCGCCGCTTTCGCTTACGGCAAAGTCTGGTTCAAGGTTCCGGCATCGGTGAAAGTGATCCTAAAAGGGCAGCCCGGTCCCGACGCCACCGCCAAGGACATCGTCCTTGCATGCCTGAAACACTTCGGCGCCAACGGCTTATTGGGAGTTGCCGCGGAATTCTACGGCGACATCGTTGACCAATTAACCCTGGACCAGCGCATCACCATCGCATCCATGGCAACCGAAATGGGCGGTATTATCGCCCTGTTCCCCCCGAACGACCACGTGATACAATACTGCAAACAGTCAGGTAATGACAGATTTGAGCCTGCCTATGCCGATGAGGATGCTCGGTACGTTGACGCCATCACCGTAAACATCGATCGCATCGAACCTATGATCTCCCGACCCGGGCACCCCGAAGATGTAACCACGGTAACCGACGTCGCAGGCACCAAAATCGATTCCGCCTTCATCGGCTCCTGCACCAATGGTCGCTTGGAAGACCTTACCACCACCGCCGATATCCTTAAAGACCGTAAAGTCGCACCCGGTGTAGTATTGAAAATCGTACCCAGCACCGATAAAATCTGGCGAAGGTGCCTGAGAGACGGCATCATTGACATCTTCAAACAAGCCGGCGCCTTAGTGGGCAATCCCGGTTGTGCCGGATGCGCTGCCGGTCAAATCGGGCAAAATGGTCCCGGCGAAATCACAGTGAGCACCGGCAACCGCAATTTCGCAGGAAAGCAAGGCAAAGGTGAGGTATTCTTAGCGTCGCCAGCTACTGTCGCCGCATCCGCCGTCGCTGGCACCATCACCACCGCCCAACACATCCCGTCCCAGCCAGCCGTTTTCGCAATGGGTGAAAAGCGTACTGAAGATCAATCTCCGGTTGTTGAAACTCAGCCGGCTGCCGAAAAACCCACTGTATTCAAAGGTCGGGTCTGGGTGATTCCGGTGGATAACATCGACACCGATATGATCTTCCACAACCGCTACTTAGCGATTACTGACATTGCGCAAATGGGACAATACACCTTCGACAACCTGAAAGGCTGGGAAGATTTCGCCCAAAAAGTACAACCCGGCGACATCGTATTGACCGGTAAAAACTTCGGCTGCGGCAGTTCTCGCCAGCAAGCGGTGGACTGCTTCAAGAGCTTAGGTGTATCCTTATTGATCGCTCAATCCTTCGGCGCTATCTACGAACGCAACGCCATTAACGCCGGATTTCCCATCTTGACCGCGGAAGTCACCGCCGAAGACATCACCGACGGCGACACCATCGAAGTCGATGTCACCACCGGCGAAATCCGCTGCCAGGAAACCAATAAATCATTCCAAGCAACCCCGTTCTCACCGGTACAAATGGAGATATACCGTCGCGGGGGCTTACTTGAAACCTGATGTCTCGTCATTCTGAACCAAGTGAAGAATCTCAATTTGGTTGCAGAAGCCTCATCCCTATCTGTCGGGATTCGGAATGACATTTGATTTACTTAACTGAACACGGATCACATTATCTGACCCCGCATTAAGATGTCCAATCAGGGAAAAGGATTTTTATATACGATCGCCGCCGCTTTCTGTGCCGCATCCGTCTATGCCATCGGAAAGTGGGTGATGACCAATATCTCCGCGGTACACCTGGTGGCGTTGATCTTTTCCATAGCCTCGATCTTCATGATCGCCTGGTCTGCTGTATCCGGAGAATGGCGGCAATACTTAACCTGTTCCGCTAAAGGTTGGTTAATGGCGTCACTGTTTGCCGTTGTCACCACCATTGCATTGATTGCGTTCTGGACCGGCCTAAAGCACCTGGACCCCACTGTCGCGTCCTTCATCGGTCGCTTGCAGCTTTTAGTTGCGATTCTCCTTGGAGTCCTGTTATTAAAAGAACATCTGAGACCGATCGAGATTATCGGCGGCATCATTGTCATCACCGGCGTCATTGTCATCCGCTTCACCCTCAACGTCGGACTGGATAAATGGTTCTGGGTCATGGCATTGAGTGGCATCAGTTTCGGATTTGTGGAAGTAACCGGGAAATTAGCCCTGAATTACCTGGATCCGGCACCCCTGAACACCTTCAGAAATACCGTAGTGGCGATTGTATATCTGCTGTTATTCGCATTCGAAGAAACACCGTTCCTTCAGCTTGGAGAGCAGTGGTGGGGTGTACTGTTGATCGCCTTTGCCGGTCCGGTGTTCGCCAGGTTTTTCTTTCTCAACGCCCTAAAGAATATCGGGGTGTCCAAGTCCTCATTGATCAATCAATCGCAGCCGTTAATGGTAGCCGCCATCGCCGCAGTCTTTCTGGGTACTATCCCCACTCCCCGGGAATGGATCGGCGGCATGATAATCCTAATCGGCTGCATCACCATGATCGTCGGCGCCATGAAACCCGTGGCTGAACAGGCAACGAGTAGGTCAGGATCCCTGTGATCCTGACATTCCAGGATATGACCTCAACCAACACCGGAAAAGGCTACGCTGCAGCCATCGCTGCTTCTATATGCACCGCTGCTATGTACGGAGTGGGCAAATGGCTGCTGGAAGGATTAACACCCATCCATTTAGTAGCCCTGATCTTTTCCATCGCGGCAATCGTCATGGGTGTTTCGGTGGCGGCGACCCAAAGATGGCGTGAATTTCGGCGCTGCAGCCTTACCGGTTGGCTGTTGGTGTTGTTGTTCAGCGGGCTATCCATCGCAGCCATCATCACCATGTGGACCGGTATCCAGCACCTGGACCCCACCATAGCGTCGTTTATCAGCCGGTTGGAAGTCCTGATTGCCATCGTCCTGGGCATGCTGTTTTTGAGGGAACGCTTCCGGCTGATGGAATGCGTCGGCGGAGTGGTCATACTGATCGGGCTGATTGTCATCAGGATAACCTTCGACGTGGAATTGAGCCTGTGGTTCTGGGTGACGGTGGTGAGTGCCGTCTTGTTCGGACTGACCGAATTCGTGGCGAAACTCACGGTACGTCACCTGGCGCCCATTCCCCTGACCTTCGTAAGGAATCTGATCATCGGGTTGTTTTTCCTTATCCTGACGATATCCAAAGGCATTCCGGTGATCGATATTGGCGGATATTGGTGGGGAGTAGTAGTAGTCGCCATTACTGGTCCAGCCTTGGGCAGAGTTTTCTACTTAATTGCACTAAAACACATTGAAATATCCAAAGCTGCGTTAATCACTCAATCCAAACCGTTATTCGTGGCAATCATCGCATTTAGCATCCTGGGAATGATCCCATCTCCCCGGGAATGGATCGGGGGAATATTGATACTAATCGGCTGCGTTATCATTATTGGCGGCACCAATAAGGTGTTCCTGTCAGGTTTCAAACGAAGAGTAACCTAATATTAAAACTGTCATCCCGCACTTGATGCGGGATCCAGGAGTAGGTCAGGATCCCTGCGATCCTGACAATAACCTTACAAAATCAGGAGGATAAAATGGAAGAATCCCAATCTTTACATGATCGCTTGATCAGACTATTGCAGATTTACAGAAAGTCTATTCACAGAAAGTCTTCTAATAAAGATGGCATTACCTTCAGAGTCCCAGAAGATCTAAAAGAAGAGTTCAATAATTTGTATCGTTCAATAGAAGAAGAGTTGTTGGTAAATCCAGGAATTTTAATATATATAGAAAATAAAGATGACTTAAATGCTATCAAGATAATGATAGACCTTATTTGGGGTGCGCTTGATTATGAGGAATTGTTGGAAGAAGCAACATTTGGATTAGGGGAGTCCAGTTTAGCGGAATATTGGGATGATTTACGAGGTGATTATCTAAGCGGTTTGAGACAAATAAAGCCCTCTGTTATTTCGATTGACCCTGGTGGAACGGAATTCGAGTGTTATTATTCAGAAGCTATGCGTGCATGGCTTTTCGGATTAAACACCTCTGCATTAATATTATGTTGTTCTATAATTGAGGAAATCTTATATAATGAATATGCTGAGAAATATCGTCAGGGAAAAGTTAATGGTATTGAAACAACTACGTTAGAAATGAATGGGAATGTTCCAGAAGTGATTCCAAAGATGGCGAAGTTGATCAATATATCAGAGAATTTAGGAATAATCAATTCTGCAGAGAAGAGAAAAGCACATCAGATAAGAGAACTAAGAAATAATGCAGTGCACGGATTAACAATTGTTAATCAAAATGAAGCATATCAATGTATTTTTGACACGAAAGATTTGGTGGAAAAGATATTGTCTAGGTCAGATGAACCTGAGTGACCATTACCATTTATTCAGGTTTAAAAAACTTGCTAACTTGACAACTTGTCAACTTGGAAACTACTATGGGACTTACATTCGCAGAAAAAATCTTGGCCCACCGGTCCGGACTGGATAGCGTGATTCCCGGTCAGATCGTCACCATCAAACCCGACCACCTCCTGACCCATGATAACACCGCCGCCATCATCGGCAAAATCACCGATGATCTTGATAAATATGGCGTTATCGATCCCAATTTACCCATCATCGTCCTGGATCATGTCACACCCGCCGCCACCGAAAAAAATGCCGCCGGACACAAAAATATCCGCGAATTTGTGAAAAAATTCGGCATCAAACACTTCTTCGACGTCGGCGTAGGCATTTGCCATCAAGTCGTGGTGGAGAAGGGATTGGCAAAACCCGGCTCCATCGTATTGGGCAGTGATTCTCACACTTGTTCCTACGGCGCGGTGGGCGCCTTCTCCACCGGCATCGATCGCACTGAAGCTGCTGCATTGATGCTGACCGGTGAGACTTGGCTCCGCGTTCCACCCACCATCAAAATCACATTAAACGGTAAACTGCAATCTCACACTTATGCCAAAGACTTGATCCTGACCATCATCGGCGATATCGGTGCCGACGGCGCCACCTATAAGGCGGTAGAATTCCATGGCGATTTCGCCAGTTTATCCATCTCCGAGTGTTTCACTATTAGCAACATGGGTATCGAGATGGGCGCTAAGATTGCCGTATTTCCGCCCGACAGTACCACGTACCAATACCTGGATTCTCTGGGCATCCAACGCACCTCCTACGAACCAGTCTGGGCGGATCCTGACGCAACTTACTGCCAGGAATTGACATATGACCTATCAAACATCGAACCAGTGGTTGCGCTGCCCCACACAGTTGACAATGTGGCACCGGTCAGTCAACACGAAGGAATCCCCATAGACCAATGTTTCTTAGGAACTTGCACCAACGGCAGAATCGAGGACCTGCGTGTGGCGGCGACGATCCTGAAAGACCGGAAAGTTGCTCCCACTGTGCGTTTACTGGTCACTCCCGCTTCGAAAACCGTGTTCGAGCAAGCCCTGTCCGAAGGGCTGATAGCGACATTAAGCCAGGCGGGTGCGGTGATACTACCCACCGGCTGTGGACCCTGTCTCGGTGCACATTTAGGAGCCCTTGCTCCCGGCGAAAAGTGCCTGAGCACCGCCAACCGGAATTTCAAAGGACGCATGGGCTGCAAGGATGCGGAAATCTACTTAGCCAGCCCAGCTACGGTTGCTGCTACGGCGATTAATGGTGTACTCACCCATCCTGCAAAGCTGTAAAAAGTGAAAAAACCGCTATGTTTTTGGCAAAATACATTGTAGATTAATGGAGTAGAGCATGCGAATCTGGAAATACGGCGATGACATCAACACCGACATGTTGTTTCCGGGAAAATATACCTACACCTGCAGCACCGCCGAGGAAATCAAACCTCACTTGTTGGAGGACTTGGATTCTCAATTTGCTGAGGGCGTCAACGCCGGTGACATCATCATGGCAGGTAAGAATTTCGGATGCGGAAGTTCCCGGGAGCAGCCGGCATTGGGATTGAAAGCAGTCGGTATCGAAGCAGTAATTGCAGAAGGGTATGCCCGGATATTCTTCCGAGCCGCCATCAACCAGGGGCTGCTGTTGATCGAATGCCCGGAGGCTGTCAAAGCTTATCAAGAGGGTGATGACGTGGAATTAAATTTAGAGAAATCGGAGATTTCGATTGGGGGCAGCGTATTCTCCTTCCCACCCTTATCACCGGAAATCCTTGCCATCCGGGATGCCGGGGGATTGTTACCCTATACCAGGAAAAGACTTGCAGAGAGGAGGATGTAGATATGGCAGGACGTGGTGAAGCCGGACGCCGGGACAAAGGCGTTCGATCGGACTGCTGGGTATTGTTGGAAACCACCGATTCCGGGGGTATCGAGCTGAAGCTGACCAGCAAAGTCGAATCCATGTACGGGGAATCGATCCGCCAATTGTGCCAGGAGGAGCTGCAAGCGCTGGGTGTCCAAAATGCCAAAGTAGAAATAGAGGATTTCGGCGCGGTGCCGTTCGTGTTGATGGCACGATTGGAAACGGCAGCTAAGCGCGCCGGTATCGATGTGGGCGACGGTTTCCTGCCGGACATGGCGGAACACTGCACCTATGACACCACCAAGGAACGCTTCCGCCGATCCCGTCTCTATCTTCCCGGCAATGAGCCCCGGTTCTTCCTCAATGCTGGTATCCACAAACCGGACGGCATCATCCTCGACCTGGAAGATGCGGTGGCACCTCCCGAGAAAGACGCCGCCCAGGTGCTGGTGCGGAATACTCTTCGCCAAGTTGATTTCTACGGCGCCGAGCGGATGGTGCGGATTAATCAGGTACCCAAGGGTCTGGATGACCTGGAATATATTATCCCCCACAACGTCCATGTGGTGCTGATTCCCAAATGCGAAAGCGCCGATCAAGTGCTGGAGGTCGACGCCAAAATCAAGGCGATAAAGAAAACCCATTCCATGGATAATCCAGTGTACTTGATGCCCATCATCGAAAGCGCCCTGGGCGCCATCAAATCCTACGAAATCGCATCCGCTGCCGAAACCGTGATCGCTTTGGCGGTTGGACTGGAAGATTATACTGCCGACATCGGCACTCAGCGCACCCTGGATGGTAAAGAGAGTTTCTGGATGCGCAGCCAGGTGGTCAACGCCGCTCGAGCCGCTGGCGTCCAACCCATCGACACCGTTTTTTCCGACGTCACCGACATGGATGGTCTGCGCGAAAGTGTGATCGAAGCCAAGTCGTTAGGCTTCGACGGCAAAGGCTGCATCCACCCCCGGCAGATCGCGGTGGTGCATGACGCCATCGCCCCCAGCCAAAAGGAAATCGACCGATCCACCCGGATTGTGATCGCCTTCGAAGAGGCGGAAGCGAAAGGGTTAGGCGTGGTGTCTTTGGGCAGCAAAATGATCGACCCGCCGGTGGTGAAACGGGCGTTACATACCGTAAAACTGGCAGTAGCGGCCGGAAAATTACCTGAAAATTGGCGAGACTAAAGAAGCAGTTGACGATTTCAGAAAAACTTAGGAGGGTAAAATGAAATCGCAAAGTTTGTTCAAAAAGCCGTTCTTTATCGCATTCATAATCGTCTTGATTTGCCTGATTATTGTTTTAATCAGGATTCACACCTATGCCTGGCCCTGGTTGGCTAGGAACCCGGAACATAAAGTAGGGGCAACAGAAGGTGCCTGGAATATGGCGTTGATGGTGGACATGCTTGGGCAGCTGGAAACCATCTATTTACCGCACGCTGAAGCTATTCTAGCCGCAGAGAAACAACTTGCGGACGGTAAAGAACCCGGGCAAATTATTAAGGATTTGTCCGTGTTGCCAGGAGTGGACGCTTCTATCATCGCCGAAATAGGAGGTGAGATTTACCAATACCCGGTGGGTTTATACCAGGTTGATGATTTGAAATCCCAAATAGAAGAATTTGAAGAGGATGCCAATTGGTATCCACACCCAATCTTACGCCGTAAGGTAACGGGATTGACTCGGTTTGTAAAATGGAAGGCAGGTCAAGATTCTCTAAATCTCATGTTACGTTATGCTGAAGAAGCTGGTGCCGAAAAAAAAGTGTTGGGTTTGGTGCTCGATCCCACTTGGATTTTGGATCAAATTCCTGCTTTTATGGACAGTGTAATAAAGGAAGATCCCCTGTTACTCTTCTGGTCGGTACCGAAAGAACGGCAGGAACAGACTATTGGTATTACTTATCAGGGTGACACACTGTGGTGGGATGACAACTCATCGTTAGATACCAAATCATACCGGCAACCCGCTTGGTTGTTGAATGGAATGTTTGTACATGCTAGGTTTCATTGGATTTGGGAAGAAAACAATAATGCCAGAATCATGCCAGGCATCCGTAATTATTTCATCTTGACAGAAATCCTCTTCATAGTTTTAGTAATTTTAGCCTTGTTTGCTATTCGTCCAACAAATAAACCGCAACCCTCAGGAGACTAATGTAATGGCTAATGAACTAGTGATTACCGCCAGATTACTCCTCCTGATCATTTCTTGTCATCCCGCACTTGATGCGGGAACCAGGGGAGAGGGTAAAGAATTATTTACAACTGCATGCTATACGCCAAATGATTAAAACCATGCAGAAAAAGACAATATTTTTTATGGGAGGTCGACAATGCGATATGAAACGAAAGATGACTGTAAACTGTGCAATTTACAAGCCGATTACAATGCTGATCTAGCGAGGGAGATTTATAATTATAATTGCCCGAACTGTGGCAAATTTGTGATCACTCTTGAGGCATCAACGAGCATGAATAGCGACAAAGCAGATGAAAAGTGGAGCTCGGAATGGGCACCACTCATTAGTTATGTAGTAAGGAAAGCCTATGATAATGGCAAGAGGCTAACTCTAACTATGGAGTTATATGATTCGATAAAAGAAAATGAGACTCTTCCAACAGTTGCTGAACAGGCTTATCTTCTAGTATTGTGGTTAGGAAAGGAACTTAAGAAAGACCCTGGTAAATTCATAGAAATAATTCCAGAGACATTCAGAGCGAGGATTGGAGCAAGTTCGAAAGAAGGAGTGAGTTATATTTTGGATAACCTCTTACTAGGGTCTGACGACTTTGATGCACTAATCGAAAAAAGCAGGCTGTCAAGAAGCGATATCACTGATTATATTGTCAGGCTCACTTACGAAGGGTGGAAGAAATATGAAGAATTGAATCGAGAAGGAATCAATACCAATAGGGCATTTATGGCAATGAAGTATAAAGTCGCGGAAGAGGGTCAGATAACGCAGGAAGAATGGGAAAATATGTATAAGGCATTCAAGGCGGCTGCCCAAAAGGCAGGATTTGATTTGTATAAGCTTGATGAAAAGCCGGAAGCGGGATTGATTGATGATAGGATGCTTGTAGAAATTCGCAATTCGAAGTTCACTGTTGCCGATTTAACATTTGGGAATCAGGGAGC
>CBDVBD010000066.1:0-16170 GCA_965372135.1 uncultured bacterium
GTGCTGGGTGCGATTGAAGCGGGTGGGTCGGGGTGTGCTTGTCCTGAGAATGTATTTTTACGGAATCTACTCAGCGAGATTATCCTGAATCGGGATGAAGTGGTGATCGTGGATATGGAAGCGGGCTTCGAGCATTTGGGGCGCGCTACTGCGAAGGGTGTGGATACGATGATTGTGGTGACGGAACCGACAGCGCAGAGTGTAGCGACCGCACAATCTATTTCCAAGTTTGCCGCTGATATCGGGATCCGGGAACTGCGATTGGTGGGGAACAAGATCATAACGCCGCAGGATGAGGAATATCTCCTCGAGCGGCTGCCCATGCTAAAACCGTTAGGGTTTCTCCCCTATTCTGACAGTATCCGGCAATCTGACCGTGACGAGATGTCATTAATCGATCACCTTGATGCGGAAATTAAGTCCGCGTTTCAAACCGTGTATCATAATTTATTCGATTAACCAAGGATTGTTCAGCGTATTGGATTTGATATGGGATTGGATATTAAATTAGCGCCAACCACAGTGGGAAGTTTTCCCCATAAGGATGTGGATGCGGCATGCGATTTGATTCTGGGAAATTTCCCGGAAATTCCCACCTGGCCGCAATTGCCAAGGATCACCCTGAATGAGCAGATGGAGATTCAGTACAGTGAAGGGCTGCCGTGCCGGGTGATCGATTACGATAAGGAGCGAATGTATTTCGATACCAGTAGCGATATCACAAGTGATTTAGAACGGTTTTATGAGAACGTTCTGATGGAAAATCTTGATTATTTCGCGATTTCCCAGGATTATGGTCACGGACTTTATGCCATGGCGGACAGATTGGCGCAAGGTGTGCCGGATGAGATGAAATATTTCAAGATGCAGGTGACGGGACCGGTCAGTTTTGCGCTGACTATCGTGGATGAAAACAAGCGCGCCATCTATTACAACGATATCTTCCGGGACGTGATCGTGAAGGGCATGACCATGAAAGCCCGCTGGCAGCTCAGGAAATTTGCTCCCTTGTGGGACAAGTTGATCTGCGTGATTGATGAGCCGATATTGTCCGCATTCGGGTCATCGACCTATATCAGCGTGCATCGGGATGACGTGGTGGCGCATATCAACGAGGTGGTGGAGGCGATTCACAGTGAGAGAGCATTGGCGGGAATTCACTGCTGCGGCAACACCGAATGGACGATTCCGATAGATGCCGGGGTGGATATTATCAATTTCGATGCCTACGGATACGGGAATTCGATTCTGCTGTACCCCGCACCAATAAAGGAATTTCTGGAAAGCGGGGGGTTATTGGTATGGGGAATAGTACCCACTTCGGAAGATGTAGATAAGCATACCGCCGCTACATTGGCGAATAAATTTGAGGAGTTGGTATCTCAAATGGCGTCCAAAGGAATCGACCGTGACTTGATTCTTGAAAATGCAATAATTACATCCAGTTGCGGAACTGGATCTTTACCGTTGGATCGCGCGGAACGTATTGCGGAAATGACGAAACAGGTCAGTGATATATTAAGAGAACGATACTGTTGAGCATAAATTTCATGGATTCCAAGCAGAAAAAGGAAATCTTTTGCCGGATTGAACGGTGTTTAGCATGCAAATCATGTGAAGTGGCTTGTGCGTTGGAACATTCCCAAAGTAAAAATATTACAGAAGCGATTCAGGAACAACCGCTGCCCATAAAGCGAGTGCGGGTGCTGAGCACTGGCCAGAAGGGATCATTAACCAGGCTGCGGACTATGGCGCTGCAATGCCGGCAGTGTACCAATCCGGCATGTGTTGACGTGTGCATCGCGGGGGGTGTGATTAAAGACCCGGAAACGGGGATAGTACAATTCGACACCGAGAAATGCGTGGCGTGTTGGTCGTGTACAATGGTGTGTCCGTTTGGTGCGGTGGTGCGTGCGCCGGGATCGGGGTTTGCAGTGAACTGCGATCGTTGTGAACACCGGGAAATTCCTGCCTGCGTGGAAGCCTGTCCAACCGGAGCGATGGTATTTTGCACCTTAGACGAATTTATGGAGATAACTGGAAAAACGTTGCCAAATAGCGAAAAATCAGATAAATGAAAATCGTAATTATTGGAAATAGCGCCGCCGGAACCGGGGCTTTGGAGGCGATAAGGAAGCACGACCGCGATAGTTCGATAACGATTGTTTCTGATGAGACCTATCACTTATATTCGCGGTGTTTGCTGTCGTATTATTTGGCTGGGAGTATCGATGAATCCGCGCTGTCATTCCGTGCGGAAGATTTCCACAGAGCGATAGATGCGGAATTGGTGTTGGGGAAAAGGGTGACAGCGGTTGATCCGGTGAAACAGCAGGTGATTTGTGATGATAACGGCAAATTGGAGTATGATAAACTGCTGATCGCTACCGGCGGGTCGCCAAAAGTTCCTGACAATATCTCTACCGATCTGAATGGGGTATTTGTGCTGCGTTCCTTCGTCGATGCCACTGCGATACAACAACACATCCAGCCGGATGGGAATGCCGTGATTCTGGGGGGTGGATTGGTGGGGATGAAGACGGCGTTTGCGCTGAACCAGCGCGGGATGAAGGTCACGGTAGCGGTGCGATCACCTCATGTGTTGTCTCAGATGATCGATTACGACGGCGCTCAGATTGTGACGGAACGCCTGCGGGAAAACGATATTCAGGTATTGACTGAGTGTGATGTGACCAGTGTTGAGGAAAAGGACGGTCGATTAATATCGGTTACTATCAAAGGAGCCGCAGATTCCAGAACCATCCCCTGCGATGTATTGATAGCGGCAAAGGGAGTATCGCCAAATATGGGGTTGATAGCGGACACAGATATCGCAACCAATTGGGGAATTGTCACCAACTCCAAAATGCAGACCAATATAGAAAATATCTATGCTGCCGGGGATGTGGCGGAGACGTTCGATATCGCCATCGAACAACACACGGTGAACGCATTGTGGACGTGTGCCATTCAGCAGGGCAGGGCGGCGGGATATAATATGGCGGGAATTGACCGCGAATACGACGGATCGGTGGGGATGAACTCCATCAATTTCCCGGGAGTGGATTTGATATCGTTCGGGGTGATCAGGACGAAACCGGATGACGGATACGAAGTGTTGGTGGAAAATCGCCCACACCAGGGAGTATATAAAAAAGCTGTTTTGAAGGACGATAAAGTCAAGGGATTGGTACTGGTTAATGCCATCGACAACGCCGGTGTGCTGCTATCGCTGCTCGGTCGTAAGATTGATATTTCCGATGTCAAGCATGAAATATTGAATGACGGCTTCAACTACGCCAAATTGATGGCAAACCGGGGACCGGATGAATTCGAACGATACTGGAAAGCCTCGCAAATTAGGACATGATCCATGGGTAACAAAAACAAGAGCATCGATCCTGCGGTGAATAAGATTTTGGGATCGGTGGAGTCACGAGGGATCACCACAATTTGGGATCGATCGCAGGCAATGGAACCGCAGTGCGGATTCGGAGAATTGGGGATTTGCTGCCGGATCTGCTATATGGGACCATGCCGGATAGATCCGTTCGAGGAGAGGGCTAAGCAAGGGGTATGCGGTGCCACCGCTGAAGTAATCGTAGCGCGTAATTTCGCCAGGATGATTGCGGCGGGAACGGCTGCACATTCCGATCATGGCAGGGACGTGGCGAATGCACTGTTGATAGCTGCAGAAAATCCCGATTCCGGGTATAAAATCAAGGACGTGCCCAAACTGATGCGAACCGCAGAGTACTTTGGTATAAATACCGATGGGAAGAGTACTGAAGAAGTGGGAAAAGAAGTTGCGTTGGCGGCAATTGCCGAATTCGGGAAGCAGGAAGGCGGCATTCATTTCACTAACCGTGCCCCGGAAGCCCGTCGGGAATTGTGGAATAATCAAGGTGTGTTACCCCGCGGTATCGACCGGGAAGTGGTGGAATTGATGCATCGAACCACCATGGGGGTGGATCAGGACCACCGGAACATCATGAAACAGGCTTCCCGAACCGCGTTAGCGGATGGTTGGGGTGGTTCCATGATCGCCACCGAATTGCAGGACATCCTTTTCGGTACCCCGTCGCCGATTCGGGGACAGGTGAATTTGGGGGTGTTGTCGGATACGAAGATCAATATCGTCATCCACGGGCACGAACCGGTGCTGTCCGAGTTGCTGGTGCTGGCGGCACAGGATGAGGAAATGCTGGCATTGGCGCAATCGAAAGGCGCCGAGGGAATTAATCTCGCCGGCATCTGTTGCACTGCGAATGAAATCCTGATGCGGCATGGGATTCCGGTAGCCGGGAACTTCTTGCAGCAGGAGTTGGCAGTGGCAACCGGGGCGGTGGATGCCATGATCGTGGACGTGCAGTGCATTATGAGTTCCTTAGCCGATTTCTGCAAATCATACCATACGGAACTGTTAACCACGTCATCGAAAGCGAGAATCGGGAATGTGAGATACATACCATTTTCGGAACATGAAGCCTGGGAAAAAGCGAAGGAAATCACTCGGATTGCCATCGAGAATTTCCCCAACCGGGGATTAGTGGACATCCCTGACGAGAAGATGGATTTGATAGCCGGGTTCAGCCACGAAGCCATCAACTATATGTTGGGCGGCACATTCCGGGGTTCCTATAGCCCGCTGAACGACAACATCATCAACGGCAGGATCAAGGGAGTTGCGGGTGTGGTCGGTTGCAATAATCCGAAGGTCACACACGACCAGGGACATGTGGATTTGGTGCGGGAACTGATCGCCAATGACATCCTGGTGGTGCAGACCGGATGCGCGGCGATTGCCTGTGCCAAAGCGGGATTGTTGACTCCGGAAGCGGCGGCTGAGATGGCGGGACCGGGACTTAAGGAAGTATGCCAGACGGTGGGCATGCCGCCGGTACTGCATTCCGGAGCCTGCGTGGATAACAGCCGGATACTGATTGCGCTGTCGGAAATGGTTAAGGTCGGGGGGTTAGGAAATGACATCAGCGAGCTGCCTGTGGCAGGAGCCGCTCCGGAATGGATGAGCGAAAAAGCAATCGCCATCGGACATTATTTCGTGGTGTCGGGGGTATTTACCGTATTCGGTGTGGGGCTGCCAATCAATGGCAGCAAAGTATTTACCGATCTGCTGTTCCGTGAATTCGAGGATATCTATGGCGGAATGTGGGCAGTGGAACCCGACCCCGGGAAGATGGCAGCGATGATCATCGATCATATCAACAACAAACGGGAGAAACTGGGGATCAGCAAAGCCAAAGAACGCGTGCTGTACGACATGGAAATGCGGAGGGAATTGACTTAAAGTCATCCGATGGAGAATTAAGGAATGTCGAAAATAATCGCCACCAAAGCTATCCGAGGGGCGCATAAATTAGTCACCAGAGCAGAACAGAGCCTAATCGAAGCGTTGGAATCCAAGGGACCCGACACAAAGGTCGAATTCCCCAATACCGGTTATTACCTGCCCATTTCTCATGGTGTGTTGGGGATGAATATCGATACCTTGGGGGGGCTTCAGGACTTGCTTGAGGAAGCGAAAAAACTGCTGCCTCCGATACCCGATGATCAGTTGTGGGTGCCTTTTCTGGGGCACACCCTGGATGCTGGAATGGCGACCCTGTTCGCCGATGAGATTATCGAAGCCATCAAATATACCGAACACCCTCTCCCCTACTTTCCGGAAGCCAATCCCAGCGATGGGCAGTTGTGGTTGGGAGCCGCCAACGACATCATCATGCGAGAGCGGGGTATCGAATTCGTGGACGGGACTGCACCTGGGTTTGCAGCCATTGTGGGCAAGTGTCCCACAAATGAGATCGCCGTTAACATCGCCCGGGAGCTGCAGGAGAAGAACCTGTACGTGTTCCTATCCGCCAGCACCGATGGGGTCTCGGTGGCGGATCAGTTGCGCGAGGAAGGAGTGCAATTGGGATGGGATACCCGGCTGGTGCCTTTCGGTGATGACGTGACAGCGACGGTACATGCCTTGGGATTCGCTACTCGTGTGGCGCTGTCCTTTGGAGGTGCCAAACCCGGTGATTATCAACGGATGTTGCTGTATAACAAAAACCGGACTTTCGCCTTTGTGCTGGCATTCGGTCCGGTGGATGACGAAAAGCACGCCCAAGCGGCGGGAGCCATTAATTTCGGGTTTCCCACCATTGCCGATACCGACATCGACCGGATTTTACCCACCGGTATCTGTACCTACGAACATGTGGTGTCGCCGGTGGAACACGACAAGATCGTTTCTAAGGCGATCGAAGTACGGGGATTGAAAGTCCAAATCACCGAAGTGCCGATTCCGGTGCCGTTCGGTCCAGCTTTCCAGGGGGAACGGGTACGAAAAGCAGAGATGTATGTGGAATTGGCTGGTGGACAGAATCCTGGGTTTGAGTTGGTCACCACCAAGGAACTACACGAAGTTGAAGACGGCAGGATCGATGTAGTGGGTCCGGAAATCGATGACTTGGAAGAGGGTTCCGGAACTCCGTTTGCCTTTTATATCGAAGTGGCGGGCAGGAAAATGCAACCAGATTTCGAACCTATCCTGGAACGGCAGCTACACGATTTTATGAATAGCGCTCACGGGATTTTTCACATGGGGCAGCGTGACATCAACTGGATCAGGATCAGTAAGGAAGCGCATAGCGCCGGTTTCAAATTCAAGAACTTCGGCGACATCATCCACGCCACCTATCACAGCGAATACGGCGCTATCATGGACAAGGTGCAGGTGACCATCATTACCGACGGAGAGGAAATCCTCAAGAGGATCGACAGCGCCCGTGTCGTGTACAAGGAACGGGACGACCGCTTAGCGGGATTGATAGACGAATCGGTGGATACGTTTTATTCCTGCCTATTGTGCCAGTCCTTTGCACCAAACCACGTGTGCGTTATTACCCCGGAACGGTCGGGATTGTGCGGCGCCTATAACTGGCTGGACGGCAAAGCAGCCTACGAAATCAAGCCTGCCGGACCTAATCAGCCGGTGGCTAAAGGACGAGTGATAGATGAGGTTAGAGGACAGTGGGCGGGTGTGAACGAATACGTATTCAACAACTCCCATAAGACCATAGAAGCCTTCAACAGCTACAGCATCATGGAATTTCCCATGACGTCGTGTGGGTGCTTTGAATGTATAAGCTGCATACTGCCCATGTGTAACGGAATTATGACCGTGTTTCGGGAATATGCCGACATGACCCCGTGCGGGATGAAATTCTCCACCTTAGCAGGAACGGTGGGCGGCGGGCTGCAGACCCCGGGATTCATCGGACACAGCAAGCACTACATCACCAGCCGGAAATTCATCAGTGCTGAAGAGGGCATTCAGCGGCTAGTGTGGATGCACAAGAGCCTGAAAGATCAGATCGGCGATGAGATCAATGCGTTAGCCGCCGAACACGGCATCGAGAATTTCATCGATATGGTCGCTGATGAAACCATCGCCAATACCGAGGAAGAGGTATTGGCTCATATCTCCAGCGTCAATCATCCAGCGTTGTCCATGCCGGCATTATTTTAAGGCACTCTGTACAATCATGTCAATATCATTTGCAATATGCGGAAAAGGCGGAGTGGGAAAATCGACAGTTACCGCGCTGCTGATTCGCTGGCTGAACGATCACGGGCATAAATCGATACTGGCTGTCGATGCGGATTCCAACGTCAACCTCAATGACCTGCTGGGTGTGGAAGCCGGACCTGCGTTGGGATCGATTCGCGAAGAGATGAAAGAAACTATCAGCGACCTGCCCGGCGGCATGACGAAGCAACAATTCCTGGAATACCGCATCCATCAAAGCCTGTTGGAAACGCCCAACTTCGACCTAATCACCATGGGGCGTCCCGAAGGTCCAGGTTGCTACTGTTATGCCAATAATTTACTGCGAGATATCTTGAAGCAGTTGTCGGACAACTACCAATACGTAGTAATCGACAACGAAGCCGGGATGGAGCACCTAAGCCGGCGTACCACACAGCATATCGACCATATGTTGATCGTGTCCGATCCCACTGTGCGAGGAGTGCAAACCGCCGGTCGCATCAGTCGATTACTACAGGAACTCGACACCCGAGTCAACAAGAAGTATTTGGTTATCAACCGGACACACGGCGAGCTATCGTCGGCGGTTAAAGAGCGGATAGCATTAGAAGGATTAGAATTATTGGCAGTAATCCCTGATGATGATGAGGTAGCACGTATAGACACCGAGGGGCAAGCAATATATAACGTGTCAGCGCCTTCCAGTGTGTATCAATCGATTGACGCAATGTTATCGGCACTGTTGCTGGATGTGATTGCAAAAACCAACATCGAATAACACCCACCGGAATAACTTACAAGAACCAAACAGACGATCAGAAGATGAGCTTTGAAATACCGAAAGAACCATCGCCCAGCCGCATTAGAACCGTAATCATCGGTGCCACACCGGAACATGGGGGAACCCGAAAAAATACTGTGACCATTGGAGGCACGAATGCGCTGCATTTCCACAGCTTCGAGGGTGAAATGCCGCATCCGCCGGCGATTGCGATGGAGGTGTTTGACAGCGCACCCAATCGATATCCCAAGACGCTGCTCGAATTCTATGGCGATGTGATCGATAAACCGGGGGAAATGGCGAAACGATGCGTGGATGAATTCGGGGCGGAAATGATCAGTGTCCGGCTGGTCGGAACCCATCCGGACAAAGGGGATAAATCCCCTGACGAAGCAGCGGAAGTAGTGCGCGAAGTGCTGGACAGTGTGGGAGTGCCGTTGATCATTACCGGTCATCAGAATTTCCAAAAGATCAACCAGGTGATGCGGAAAGTAACGGAAACCGCAGCAGGGGAAAACTGTCTGATTAACTGGGTGGAACAGGACAATTACAAGACCATCGCCGCGGTGTGCATGGCGCACGGGCACTGCATTGCAGCAATGTCGCCGATCGATGTCAATATCGCCAAACAGTTGAATATCCAGTTGACCGATATGGAGTTTTCAGCGGAGAAGATCGTGATGGATCCCATGTCCAGCGCTTTGGGGTACGGATTGGAGTATTCCTATTCCGTCATGGAACGGATTCGGTTGGATGGGTTGGCTGGTGATGATATGCTCCGCATGCCGATGTTAATCACCCCGGGTTACGAGTCGGCTTTCTGCAAGGAGTCGGCTGCCCCGGAAGCGGATAATCCGCTGTGGGGGCGTGAGGAACTGCGTTCGGCATATTGGGAAATCGCCACCACCGTCAGTCTGTTAGTGGCAGGGGCGGAACTACTGATTATGTACCACCCGAAAGCGGTCGAAGTGGTACGGAAGAAAATCGGGGAATTGTGTGCTGGTACGGTACAATAACTGAGGAAATACCCCTGGGAGTGATATAAATGGCGTTAACCGGTCTGGAAATCTACAAGCTGCTGCCCAAAACCAATTGCGGGGATTGCGGGGTGCCGACTTGCTTAGCATTCGCCATGAAGCTGACACAAAAGAGCGTGGAATTAGCCGAATGCCCCCATGCATCCGATGAGGCAAAAAGCATTTTGGGTGCTGCCAGCGAGCCACCGATGCGGACATTGAAAATCGGGGTCGGACCCGATGCCTTCGAAGTGGGCGGGGAGACAGAGATGTTCCGCCACGGAAAAACCTTCTACCACCAAACTGCAATCGCCATCCAGATCAATGACAGTCAAAATCCCGAAGTGATTTCCGCTCAGGTACAGGAAGCCGATGCATACGTCGTCGAACGGGTAGGCGAACGACTGCATATTGATGCATTTTGCTTGTCCAATACTTCCGGGGATAAGGAAAAGTATCTGGACGCGCTGAGAACCATAACCGCCAATTCCTCGAAGGCGGTAATCCTGGACTGTGGCGTTCCTGAAACGGTCAAAGCGGCTCTTGAGATTTTAAACGGCAAAAAACCAGTGATATTCCCTGAGGGCGGTGACCCATCACAATTTGTGGAGATGGCAGAGAAAGGCGGCGCCGGCTTGATTGTGAGCGGAGGTTCGTTCGATGAGTTAGCCGAGCGAGTTGACAAGATCACACAGTCGGGTTATAAAAACCTGTTGCTTAACATAAAGTCATCCAATTCCGGAGCGCGGCTGCAGAATCACACCATACTACGCAGGGGTGCGCTGCGGAAGGGATTTAAATCCTTCGGATTCCCTTTGGTATGGTTTATAGATACCGATGATGATTACCCGTTATTCGCCGATGCGGTGATCGGCGCCTGCAAATATTCGGGAATTATTGTCTTGCCGAAGTTCAACAAAGAGATGATCTTAACATTACTGACCCTCCGGCAAAACATCTATACCGATCCACAGAAACCGATCCAAGTAGACCCAAAGGCGTATGCGGTTGGGGAACCGAGACCGGATTCGCCGGTGTTCGTGACCACCAATTTTTCCCTTACTTATTTCATCATTTCCGGGGAAATCGAAAATGCCGGAATTTCCGCCTGGCTGGTGATTCCTGACTGCGAAGGGATGAGTGTGCTCACCGCCTGGGCGGCAGGCAAGTTTTCCGGTGAGAAGATCGGCAAGTTCGTGAAGAAAATCGGGTTGGAAGACCGAGTAAATACCCGGGAAATCATCATTCCAGGATACGTAGCGAGCATCAGCGGCGAGTTGGAGGATGCGCTCCCCAATTGGAAAATAACGGTTGGACCCCAGGAAGCAGTGGATATCGCCTCGTTCGTCAAGCATCATTTTCAGTAATCACGCCATACGATTTCATAGATTACGACCGTGCCTAATCGCATTAAAATATTACCCACCAACATTGATATTACCGCACTGGAAGGGCAATCCCTGAAGGAAGTACTGCAGGCTGCCGGTGTGATCATCGAAGCCGAGTGCGGCGGACAGGGCACCTGCGGAACCTGCGCGGTACAAGTTATCGAAGGGCAATGCGATACCCCCGATAACGATGTATTGACTCCGGAAATGATCGACGATGGTTACGTGTTATCCTGCCAGGCAACGGCAGTAGAAGACATTGTAATCCAGCTCCCCGGCACCGTGCAGCCCACCATAGACACCGATCACATTTCCCAATTCCTACCTGATCCGGAGACTATTTCCCCGATAGAACTGAGCCCCTTGACGGTAAAAACTGGCATCAATTACGGGGTGGCTTGTGATGTGGGCACCACCACGGTCTCGGTGAAATTGATTGACTTGAATTCCGGGAAAACACTGGACGGAGCGACGGTATATAATGACCAAATGGACTACGGTGCCGACATCATTTCCCGGATTATCTATGCCCAGAAAGGTAATGGGCTCCAGGAACTGAACCAGCGGATTATCGGCACGGTCAATAAGTTGATAGAGGAACTGCTTTCCCGGCAGCAGGTTAAGCAGGAAGATATTACTTGTGCCGTGTTTTCCGGCAATACCACTATGGCGCATTTGCTGTTGGGGATTGATCCCAAACCCATCCGGGAAGACCCATACCCACCCGGAGTAAAATCAGTGCCGATTACTGCCGCACAGGAAATGAAACTGAACCTACCTCCCAACGCCGCAGTGTATGTGACTCCCGGTGTCGGCAGTTATGTGGGAGGGGATATCACTGCCGGAATCCTTTATCTGAAATCGAGCAGGGAAAGTCACGGTGTGCAATTATTCATCGACATAGGTACCAATGGGGAATTAGTGGTCTGCGGGGATGATTGGATGATCGGATGCGCTTGTTCGGCAGGTCCGGCATTTGAAGGGGTCGGCATTAAATGCGGGATGCGTGCAGCAACCGGAGCCATTGAAGGGGTGGAGATTTCAGCGGAAGGCAACAACATTCACTGCCGGGTGATCGGGGATGATAAACCCAAAGGATTATGCGGGTCGGGACTGATCGATCTGGTAGCGGAACTGTTTAAACAAGGGATTATCGAACGGTCTGGGAAACTCAACTATCGTCCAGAGGCTCGTCGCATTCGAAAGCTGGGGAATCAGCAGGAATTCCTGGTTGCCGAAGCCGGTCAAACCGCCCATGGAAATGATATCTGCATCAGCGAACAGGACATCACTAACATCATCCGTGCCAAGGCGGCGATCTTTTCAGCCTGCAATCTGCTTTTGAACAATATTGGGCTGACGCCATCGGATATAGATAAAATCTACGTGGCGGGGGGATTCGGCAGTAACCTCGATTTTGCGCAAGGAATTACCATTGGTCTGTTCCCGGATATTGAACTTGAGCGGTTCGAATATTTGGGAAACACATCGCTTCTTGGGGCACACCTGGTTTTGATTTCCCAGGAACACCGTACTAAGATCAAGCAGATCGCGACCGGCATGACCTATGTCGATCTTAGTACCGAACCAGGTTACATGGACAGCTATACCGGCGCCTTATTCCTGCCGCATACTGATGCCAACCTGTTTCCCAGTGTGCAAAAATACTTTAGAAACACCAAATAATCGCACCTTAACAGTGCCGTCAGGTGTCCCCACCTGACGGAATATATAGGATAATCAAGCTGCTCTTAGTATCCGGGAGAATTCCATGAAAATCAGTGGCAAAAATTGGTTGATTCTTTTCGTTGCTCTTTTAACTTTAAATCTGGTTAATTACTGCCTGTGTCAGGAGGTGACTTTCCAATCGGACCGAGCTATGGAGACGATTCGGACGATTGCTTCGGATCAATTCGAAGGTCGCCAGTCTGGAATTAAGGGCGGAGAGATGGTTGAGGAGTGGATGGCGCAGGCGATCGAAGATATCGGACTGGAACCTGGCGGAAGCGAGGGTTATTTCCAACCGTTTCCGATAATATCCAGCCGGGAAAAATCAGCCAGCTTGACGCTGTTAGATAGTCCGTTGGGGAAGATTTCTTTCACTTATGGGGATGATTTTACACTGGTTACCCATTCCGGCTCGGGAACCGTGACCAGTGAAGTAATTGTCGTCGGGCACGGGATTTCCAAACCGGAAAAGGGGTGGGATGATTATGGGGAAATCGACGTCGAGGGGAAAATTGTGATGATTTTTCGCGGGCGTCCACCGGTGGGTGATGAGGACGACTGGTGGGACGAGTATTCCCGAAGCTATACCGTGAACGAGGCGTATTCCCGCGGAGCGGCAGCGGTATTATATGTACCCACTAAAAAGCCGATACAAGGCGGAGCAATTTCGAAGAAAAGTTACCATGAGGATTTACCGGTGTGTTACGTGCGGGAACGGGTGGCGGATTTGTTAATGCACGACACCGGATGGAAAGTTAGCATGTACCGCGACAGCTTGAAAGTGGCACCCTTAGTGATGCATACCGGTAAACGCATGAAAATCTCCACCCGGGTGAAAACCGATTTGGAAGGGACCGCGCGCAATGTCATGGGTTGGATTCGGGGAAGCGATCCGGAACTTTCCCAAGAGGTGATTGTTGTAGGCGCCCATATGGACCACGTCGGGAAAAACGGCGATGGAGTCATATACAACGGCGCTGATGATAATGCGTCAGGCAGTGCAGTGATTTTGGAATTGGCACGATGTTTCGCCGAAGGAGACCCACCGAAACGTAGCATCTTATTCCAGTGGTATGCAGGCGAGGAGCAGGGATTGTTGGGATCGAAATATTGGGTGAAAAATCCCACGGTGGAATTGGAAAATATCATCGGGATGTTGAATCTCGACATGGAAGGCAGGGGTAACGGCACCGTGGGCATCGGCGGCGGTGAATATTATCTGGACGTCTGGGAGGAATTCGTATCAAATTTGGATTCTACTCAACAGGAAAACCTGCAATATTACCGGTCCTGGCGTGGCGGTAGCGACCACTCTGCTTTCCTAAGAAAGGATATCGCTGCATTTCCTATCAACACCCGAGGCGGGCATCCGTTGTATCACGTGTTGGATGACGACCCCCGATGGATGCAACCGGAAGTAATACAGTCGGTGGGGGGAATTACATTGACCTGGCTGCGCACCTTGGCGAATTGGGAACAACCGTTGCGGGATAACTACCTTCCGGAAAGGATGAAATGGACGCACAATTACCAAATCCGGCAGCACGTGACAAATCAAGTGAACTTGGATTCGATGTCGGTGATTTTCGAGGCTGATCGTAATGCTTCAATTCCCATTCATTGGTTGTGGTATCATCAAACGGATTCCACATCCATTTCCGAAGACGTGGTACGTTGGGCGGATTCCTGGCGCACCAAATTGGAAGACATTGAGGAAGTAGGCTGGGTTTTGAACCAGGAAGAGACAGAGGAGCAAGCTGACGACAGAAAAACCGCGGTGATGCTGGGGATTTATGATGTGGATGTGCTCCCCGATATCCAGGGTCTGCGGATTCTCCGAAATCTGGGCGTGGGACTAATCCGCATTACCGATCCCCGCTTGTGGATGACAGAGGATCAGGCAGAAATTGACACTAATATAAAAGAGGAAATCACAGAGGGGAAATGGTGGGTGATCGCTCCGCCAGGTGAGGATCATTTATTGATTTCTCTGATAGACGAGTTCCGGTCATCGGTGCTGCTGTGGGGCGATCCGGAAACATTCGACCTGATGGATACCACTACCGTCGATAGCTTAACCGCCTGGAGTGGATTAACGGCTTTGAATTGGTCACCAAATGATACTTTAGCAATAAAGGAATTTCTGCCGAATCTCACGCCGAAGAAAGTGCACTTGAATCTGCATCCTGACAGCTATGACAGCCTGTATGGAAATCCCGATTGGATACTGCAGAAGATCCAAGATTTCGGTGAGTTGCCGGATTCGACCTGGACCTGGGAGGATGTTCTGGGTGGGAATTTGGTGAGGTAAATAAAGAATGCTGCAGGGTTAGGATATCCTGCAGCACAAAATGAGATCCTTCACTTCGTTCAGGATGACGTGGACGAGAATTCTTACGTCATTGTAAATCACCGTCAGGATCACAGGGATCCTGACCTACTCATTTCAAGAGCACCATTTTCTGGATTTGAACAAAATCCCCCGCTTGAAGACGACAGAAGTAAAGTCCGGATGGCAGGGCGGAAGCGTCGAATAGAAAGGAATAACTTCCGGCAGGTTGCATACCGATAACCAGAGTTGCCAGGTGTCTGCCTAAGAGGTCAAAGACTTCCAAGGTGACTGGACTGGTGGTGGAAAGGTCATAGGTGATTCGGGTGGAAGGATTAAAAGGATTGGGATAATTAGGGTGAAGTGAATAGCACAGAGGCAGCGAAGGTGAAATTGATGGTACCGATGATTCCGCGCCAAGCTTAACCAGGTAAAAATCAGCAAAGCCCGCTCCGAAAGAGCCAGAAAATCCCGCCACAATATAGCCTCCATCAGCAGTCTGTTGAACGGAGTAGGCTTCTTCATTGCCGATTCCCCCATAAGTGCTCGCCCAGAGGGCGTCGCCTTGGCTGTTGGTCTTCACCAGGTAGAAATCCTGGTCGCCCGCACCGAAAGACTCAGTATATCCAGCCACGATATAATCCCCTTCGGCGGTCTGCTGAACGGACCGTGCACCATCTGGCGCGGTCCCTCCATAAGTGCGGGTCCAGATAGTGTCGCCCTGGCTGTTGGTCTTCACTAAGTAGAAATCATCCATACCCGCACCGAAAGAAGAAGTGTATCCTGCCACAATATACCCTCCATCGGCGGTCTGCTGAACGGAATAGGCTATATCATAGGCACTTCCCCCGTAAGTGTGCGTCCAGAGGGTGTAACCTTGGCTATTTGTCTTCACCAGGTAGAAATCATCACAACCGGCGCCGAAAGACGCGGTGCCTCCCGCTACAATATATCCCCCATCGGCTGTCAGCTGAACAGAATTGGCCCATTCATCGTAAATTCCCCCGTAAGTGCGAGTCCAGAGGGTGTCGCCTTGGTCATTAGTCTTCACCAGGTAGAAATCATCGTTGCCTGCACCAAAAGAATATGTATGTCCCGCCACAATATACCCTCCATCAGTCGTGTGCCGAACGGAAAGGGCTCCATCTTCACCGTTTCCTCCATAAGTGCGGGTCCAGAGCGTGCCACCCTGGTTGTTGGTCTTCACCAGATAGAGGTCCCGGTAGCCCACACCGAAAGAATAGGTGAATCCCGCCACAATATACCCTCCATCTACCGTCTGCTGAACAGAGTAAGCGTAGTCCAAGGTGTCTCCCCCATAAGTCCGGGTCCAGAGAGTATCGCCCGGTTCCTGGGCAAGCGCCGTTGAC
>CBDVBD010000067.1:0-16159 GCA_965372135.1 uncultured bacterium
TAGGCTCCTTAGCGGTAGCAGCTAGCGCATTCTCAGAAGTGCAGGGTCAACCGATTTTTTTACCTACCACAACGTTAATACTAGCGGGGCTAGTCGTAGTGTTGTCCGGGCTTGACTCGATATTAAATCCAGGGGCAAGGAAGCGAGTTGGTTTTAAGAAGAGTAATGCACTTCGGGAGCTTGAGAATAGAGTAAGTGTAGTAGCACTTCATGTGACGTCTGAGGAACTTTCAGAATTGATCCTTGAAGCAAATACTGAGCTTAAGGATATGTTAGATGACTATGCTGAAAAGGGATATTGACACAAATATTTGTTTTCGTGCTGTAGGGTGCCCCTGCCTAAAAATCAAGTAGATATTGTTCTTAGCCGGTTTCAAGTAAGAATGTCCTGGTAATTTCCCCCAACTTTCACACCTTCACACGCTTGTCGGCCCTCTGGTGGATTCATACTTTCACACTTTAATAAACTATTTTCCTTTTTTCCCTTGACAATCGCCCATTATTGCCTTATTTTGAAACAGCAATCCCTAACATTGTAACATTGGAGGATAAATGTTCAAAGGTCTCTATGTCGCCCTGGTCACCCCGTTCACTGAAACCGGGCTCGACGAAGGCAAACTGCGCGAACTGGTTCAATTCCATCTGGAATCCGGAACTCACGGCTTAGTCCCCTGCGGCACTACCGGCGAAAACCCCACATTCACCTGGGACGAACACTTTCGCATCATCGAAATCGTGGCGGAAGTTGCCAAAGGCAAACTGGACATCGTCCCCGGCGCCGGCACCAACTCCACCTGGAAATCCATCGAAAACGTGAAACGCGCCAAAGACCTGGGCGCCGATGGAGCCATGGTGATCGCCCCCTACTACAACAAACCCACCCAGGACGGCTTGGTCGCACACTTCGAAGCCATCGCCAATGCGGTGGATTTCCCATTGTTAGTATACAACATCCCCGGTAGAACCTCGGTCAACATCCAGCCGGAAACCTTCGCCCGCATGATGGATATCCCTCAAATCCAAGCTATCAAGGAAGCCACCGGCGACCTGGGACAAACCATCGCCATTCGTACGCTATGCGGCGACCGGTTCGCCATCATGTCCGGTGACGATGCATTAACCTTGCCCATCATGTCCGTCGGCGGCACTGGTGTCGTTTCCGTGGTCGGAAACTTCATCCCCAAGGACATGATCGCCATGATCGACGCCATCGAGAACAACAACCTCGAAGAAGCCCAACGGTGGAACCAAAAATTATTCCCCCTGATCCAATCCATGTTCTACGAAACCAACCCAACCCCGGTAAAAGCAGCCATGAACTTGCTGGGCTGGAACCTGGGCAAACCCCGCCTGCCAATGGTTCCCATGAGTCCTGCCAACCGAGACCGCATGAAAAAAGTCATGCAAAATTACGGGTTGCTGTAAAGGAAACGTTATGATCCGAATCGCACTGTGCGGCGCACTGGGACGGATGGGTAAAACCATCACAGAAGCCATATCCCAACATGACGACCTGGAGCTCGGTGCCGCCATCGAATCTCCTGGACATCCGGAACTCGACACCCAAATCCAAAATATCAAAGTCGAATCCGACCTGTTACCGGTGGTCAGCTATTCGGACGTGGTGGTTGACTTTTCCACACCAACTGGCGCTGTCAATCACGCAAAAATCGCTTCAGACCACCTGAAACCTTTCGTCACTGGTGTGACTGCCTTTACCGAGGACCAGGAGACCACCTTAAAAGAATTATCAGCCGGCATCCCCATCGTCAAAGCCCCCAACATGTCCGTGGGCGTAAACCTGCTGTATCAATTAGTAAATGACGCCGCCAGGATCCTGGGCGATGATTTCGACATTGAAGTAATAGAAGCCCATCATCGCTATAAAAAGGACGCTCCCAGCGGCACCGCAGTGCGGCTGGCAGATATCCTATCGGCAAAACGGTCCGATCCGAATATCATCCACGGTCGTCACGGCATGACTGGTGAACGCCCCAGCAATGAAATCGCAATTCATGCCCTGCGTGGCGGTGATATAATCGGTGAGCACACCGTGGTATTTGCCGGCTTGGGAGAGCGGGTGGAAATCACCCACCGCGCTCACAGCCGCATGACTTTCGCCAACGGCGTCATCCGTTCCATACGATTTATAATTGAAAAACCAGCTGGTTTGTACACCATGAACGACGTCCTTGGCTTAAAATAATTGTAAAAAACAGACGACCAATATTACCCGAGGGACCCCTCCTTCGGGTTTTTCAAAATATTTACAAAGGTGTAACCAAATGACATCGCACAATACTACCACAATTAACCTATCCATCGAAGGCATGACCTGTGCCTCCTGTGTAACTCGAGTAGAAAAAAGCTTGACCGACGTCGAGGGTGTATCCAACGTCGCAGTCAATCTTACGACCAAGCGCGGTACCATCGAATACAATCCGGAAACCGCCGACCCCAAGCAGCTAATAACCGCCGTACAGAACACCGGCTACTCCGTTCCAACAACACAAATAACTTTCCCAATAGAAGGAATGACTTGCGCCTCATGTGTTAACCGCGTCGAACAAGCACTAAAAGCTGTACCAGAAGTATTGATCGCATCCGTCATCCTCGACCCTGGCAAAGCCGTGATTGAAGCGTTACCCGACATAGACCAAAATCAATTAATCCAGGCAATCACCAACGCCGGGTACACCGTCCCCGAAGATGCCGAAAGTACAACTACTGTAGCAGAGGACACACCCGACGACGACAAGGAATTCCGGCAATACCGCACCCGGTTCCTATATTCCCTGTATTTAACCATCGCCATCATGCTGCTGTCCATGCGGCATATGATCCCAGGTTTGAGCAGCATCCCGACAATATGGGCACATCCAATCCTATTAATTCTGACCACCCCAATCATCCTTGGACCTGGCGGCATCTTCTTTCGAGGTGCCTGGCATGGCTTGCGTCACAGGTACGCCGACATGAATACCCTGGTGGCAGTCGGAACCGGAGTCGCATATATCTACAGCACCGTCGCGATAATCATCCCCCGCGCCATGTCGGAGCAATCAGGCGCAACACACTTGTACTTCGATACCGCCGCCATAATCATCACCCTCGTCCTGCTGGGTCGCATGTTGGAAGCTCGAGCGCGCGGAAAAACCTCATCTGCCATTAAAGCGCTTCTGAACCTATCCCCCAAAACAGCCCGAATCATCCGGGGTGATCACGACGAAGACATCCCTGCTGATCAAATCCAAGTCGGCGACCGCTTACGGGTACGTCCTGGTGAATCCATCCCCACCGACGGCATCATCGAAAGCGGTAACGCCATGGTGGATGAATCCATGGTCACCGGAGAATCCTTACCTGTGCCCAAAAAAGACGGTGATCAGGTCATCGGTGCCACCATGAACCAATCCGGCAGCGTCGTCATGATCGCTGAAAAAATAGGCAAAGACACCGTCCTATCCCAAATCATCCAACTGGTGGAAACCGCCCAGACTACCAAACCCCCTATACAGAAACTGGCAGACAAGGTTGCCGGAATCTTCGTACCGATAGTGATCGCAATCGCTGTTCTAACTTTCCTCGTATGGATGCTTGTAGGACCGGAACCACGTTTCGCTGCAGCGATGCTATCGGCAGTCGCCGTATTAATAATCTCCTGCCCCTGCGCCATGGGTTTAGCCACCCCCACCGCCGTAACCGCTGGAATGGGTGCCGGTGCCCGTCAAGGAATCCTGTTTCGTGGTGCGGACAGCCTGGAGATTATCGACAAAATCCAGACTATCGTCCTGGACAAAACCGGCACCATCACTCAAGGAAATCCGGAACTGGAATCTATACAATCCATCGGCGAGCAGGAAGATACTGACCTGTTAAAAATCGCTGCCAGCCTGGAACGAGCATCCGAACACCCCCTGGGGAACGCCTTGGTTCGAGCTGCCGAACTCCGCAATATCCCCCTGGATGAACCTACCAATGTGGTTGCCACACCTGGTTTGGGAATCAAAGGAACCGTCAATGAGCAGTCGGTGATCATTGGCAGCAGCAAATGGATGGCACAGCACGATATCTCACCTATCGAAATTGACAAACACAGTTCCGGCGGGAGTATGATCTTATACCTCGCCATTGATGGCACACACGCCGCTACATTGATTCTAAGTGACCCCGTGAAATCGGGATCCAAAGACGCCATTGCCCAGTTGAAATCCAACGGTAAACAGGTTATGCTGCTATCCGGCGATATCCCTGAAACCGCGCAATCCATTGCCAAACAGGTGGGAATCGATCACACCATCGCTCAAGTAATGCCTGACCAAAAAGTCGATGAAATAAAAAAACTCCAGGCTGATGGAACCAAAGTCGCCATGGTGGGCGATGGTATCAACGATGCCCCGGCGTTAGCCCAATCCGATGTGGGTATCGCCATCGGCACCGGCACCGATGTCGCCATCGAAAGCGCCGACATTACCCTAATGTCAGGTGACCTGCGCGCCGTCCCAAAAGCCTTGGAATTATCACGCAAAACCCTTCGAACCATCCGCCAAAACCTATTCTGGGCGTTCTTCTACAATGTCATCGCTATCCCAATCGCAGCCGGAGCTCTGTATCCCGCCTTCGGATTTCGGCTATCACCCGCAGTTGCTGCCGCCGCCATGGCATTCAGTTCCGTATCCGTCGTCACCAACAGCCTTCGGCTAAAAAGAGCAATCGCAAAATAAATCATAGGTCAACTCATGGAATTATTGACTTCCGATCTGATTCGAAAATCCCTCCATGGCGAATGGTCACACCCGGATCCAGTCAAAGCATTGGATGACGTAGATTGGAAAAAAGCCGGCGAAAAAATCCCCAACCTCCCCTACACCATCTGGCAGTTGTTTTGTCACGCTGAATACTGGCAAAGGTTAATCCTGCAGGGTCTGAAAGGGGAAACAGTTACCTGGCCCGAGAATCTTGAAGACTCCTGGCACACTTCCCACACCGCCAAATCCGACCGGGAATTTCAGCAATTGGTCACCGAGTTCAACCAACAGTTAGAGGAAATTGAATCGATCCTTAATGACGATATCCTGGCTGAGGATTTCCCCGGTGGCGACGGCATGAACAACGCCGAGTTCCTGCGAGTCCTCATCACCCACAATTCCTACCACTTCGGTCAGATTATCGTACTGAAACGCCTACTCAGCACCATGTAGGTCAGGATCCCTGTCCGAATGTCCAAATGGACTCCTATGGAGGACGCCTACGGCGCGATCCTGACATCACTCTCCGTCATTGCGAATCCCGCCTTCGCGGAATGTGGCAATCTCATTGTACTGACAGGTGTTTACACCTGGAAGTCCGCCTACCGGCGGATCATCCCCGCGCAGAGCTTGCCCTTAAGTGGCAGGAATCCAGGATCTAATTCGGATTCCCCGAATCCGACACAAACCCTGTCCGCCTACTGGCGGATTGCTCACTTGTTAACTTGCTAACTTTCTAACTTTCCAAATATACCTTTTCCCTTGTTTTTCCTGCCAAAAGTTGCTATATTCCTAACACAATTCTAACTCCCATACCCTCATAGCTAACGGCAAACATTATGTCAACAAACCCAACTTCCAAGCTTCTCAGCTCACTTTGGATCGCGCTCATCTTAGGCAGCTTACTGTTTCCCATCATAGCTGTCCCCCAGGAAATGGCAGATTCCGTAGATCGACCGGCAGTCCATAAGGAAGCCTTACAACAGGCGTTTGACTTGCTGAATATCACTCCCGCCGAACTGGGATTCGATAAGCTGCGTGCCCGCGACGACGGATCACGTCTGTCCATCGTCGATACCTTGATGAACGATCCGCTATCTGTCCCCCAATACGTTTCTGACTGGGGTGAGATTCTGGATTTCATCAAACACGATTTCGCTACCGGCATTTTCGAAATATCCAAGGACTTGGATGCTCCCATCGGAGCGGAGGAAGTGGCTGCTCTGGACTACCCTATCAAGATTCCGCCATCCACTCTCCCCCTATCAAACTACCAAGCAGTACAGGAAATTCTAAATGGTTTCCGGAGAGCCGACCCGTGGATGGACAAAGCACTGAATTCCATATCGGAATCAGACCGCGAAGCATTGTTAATGATCGCCCCCACCCTGTGGGAAGACGAAGAAGATTCCACCGACAACGGCTTAAAAGGTGCACTCCACAGAGCATTCGGTGTTGACATCGACACCACTCGCGAAATCAACAGCGACACCCTGCGAGCCATCTCCGCCGCCTTCGACCGACACGCCTTAATGATGGCTGGCATTGCCGTCCTAAGGGGAACTCAAAATGCTTTAAATTCCATAGACCAATTGAAAGATCAGGAAGCCAATGTCGATGTGAATGGCGTAACCGGAAAATGCCTAGAGCATATATCAACCCCCTGGGGCGATATCGTGGTGGGCGGTGCAGGCGACAACACCTACTACGGCGACTTCGCCCTTATCCTTGATCCCGGCGGTAATGACAACTATCACACCCGAACCGCAGGCGCCGTGGGCGATCTTGGAAACAAGTATTCGGTGGTGATCGATCTGGCAGGCAACGACACCTACCGTTCCGACAGCACCCTGGCAACCTTAGGCACCGGAATCCTCGGCATCGGTGTCATGATAGACCTAAAAGGACACGACATCTACCAAAGCTACCACCTATCCCAGGGCGCCGGATTCTTCGGCATCGGAATCCTATCTGACCGCGACGGGTGGGACACCTACCGCGCGGGATATTTCACCCAGGGTGCCGGACAGGTCGGGGTTGGATGGTTGTCGGACAACGCCGGAAACGATGTCTACACCATCGACGCCTGGGGACAGGGTTTCGGCTCCATGTTCGGGTTCGGTATCCAGGCGGATTTCAGCGGATCAGACACCTACCGCGCCGGAGGACGCTACTTCCACCACCCCCTGCGCCCGGAAGACAGCCGCTCCTTCGCCCAGGGTTTCGGCATGGGCTTTCGACCTCGCGGCAGCGGCGGCATCGGCTTACTGTACGACCGCGAAGGTAACGACTTCTATAACGCCGAAGTCTTCGCCCAGGGCACAAGCTACTGGTATTCAGTGGGTATGTTACTTGATCGCGCCGGACAGGACTTCTACAACGCCGCTCAGTACTCCCAAGGCGCCGGAATCCACCTGGCAGTAGGTGCGTTGATCGACGAGGAAGGCGAAGACCATTACTACTCGAAATTCGGACCCGCCCAGGGTGAAGGACACGACTATGCTGTGGGCGTCTTGATCGACTATCTGGGCAACGACACCTACATGGTCAGCGGTGGGCAAGGCATTGGTTTAACTAACTCTGTGGGGATATTTATTGACGGCGAAGGCAACGACGTTTACTCAACCACCGAACCGGGTTTTGGACAAGGCTCGGCACGTGTGGGACGTAGTTGGAGCGGCACTGGCATCTTTTTGGACTTGGAAGGCTCTGATTCTTATCCGGATAAGATGCCCGGGGGTGATAGTTTGAATTGGATTCAGCGGGACTGGGGCATCGGGATCGATCTCCCCCGCGACGTGATTTATCCGGAAGACGAAGTTCCGGAAGTGGTTATCCAGCCTGAAGATACGTTGCGTCCCATCGAGGATATCTTCCATGACGCATCCCTGTGGGAAGTCAGCGAAAATCGATTAAAGGTGCGCACCGCTCGCGAAGCCCTGAAATTAAAAGAAATGGATGCGGTTAACTACGTATTTGACAACCACTTAGATACAGACAATGGATTGGAATTACGAGCGATTCGGGCATTGTTCGAGGAATATCCCGATTCGGTAGAGGAACGTCTAATTGAAAGTATTACAGACACTAACCGTGCTATTAGAGGCAATGCAATCTACTTCCTGGGGATACTGAAACTGCAAAATGCAGTCCCATATCTACTTGATTTACTTGAAGATAAAAAAAGTGAAAAGAATTGGAATGGTGCGATCTGGGCGTTGGGCTGGATTGCAGATTCCACGGTGGTGGAAAATGTGCTGCCGCATTTGGAATCTGACAGTGAGAAACGTAGAATAAACAGCGCTGTAGCACTTGGAAAGCTGAAAAACACCCAAGCCATCGAGCCGCTGATCGGAGCGTTTGACGATAGCATCTTTACTGTGCGATCTGCAGCGGTAATCGCACTAACGACCATCGGAGAACCCGCATTCAATAAGGTATTACACCACATCAGTAATTCCGAATCACCCAATCCGTTGCTGGTGGTGACCCTCGGGAAAATCTTTGAAAAAATCCGCAAAGAAAACGTAAAAAAGAGCGAAAAAATCGCAAAAAAAATGCGAAAAATTGCGGTGTTGAACATTAACGTTACTGACCCACGTCTCAGATTCGAGGTCATCAATCTGTTAGCTCGGATCGGTGATAAAAAGAGCCTAAAAGCAATCCGATCTCGGGAGCCATTAGAGGTGCATCCATTGGTAAAACCCGCTATTGAAAGAGCACTTGGAAAAGCGGATTAAATCTTGTGCCGCAGAATTCCCCACCCTGCGGTAGACATTAACAGCTACCACATCATATAGCCATATCAACAAATACACCATAAGTCACATAGTAACAAGGAGTAAGAATGAAAAAGATCGCACGTAAACGGTTGAATCAGATGTTACAAACATATTCCGACGCCTTCGGACCAGCCGGATTCGAGGATGAAATCGCCGACATGATCGAACAGGACGTAACGCCGTATGTGGATGAAATTATTCGCGATCCGATTGGGAACTTGATCGCCATCAAGCGCGGCGACAACGAATGCACCATGATGCTGGACGCCCACATGGACGAGGTGGGGGTGATGGTGCGCTACATCGAGGACAATGGATTTATTCGATTTGCCAAAATCGGCGGCTGGGATGACCGGATTTTTCCCGGGCTGCCAGTGACGTTACGAGCGCGGAAGAACGGCAAGAAAATCCACGGCGCCATCGGGATGGTGCCGCCGCATCTATCCAAACCGGACGACGCCAAGAAACCGTTGACCTCCGATGATTTATTCATCGACTTGGGTGCGGAATCCAGCGAGATGGTGGCGGAATGGGGTTTGCAGATCGGCGATCCTGGGGTGCCGCACATTCCGTTTCGGGAACTGGGAAACGGCGTGGTGGCGGGCAAGGCGTTCGATGACCGGGCCGGATGCGTGGCGTGCATCCTGATCCTAGAAGCTTTGAAGGACGTAACGCTGCCCGTGACATTGGCGGTAAATTTCGCATTTGGTGAGGAACTGGGATTGCGAGGTGCGCGGATTGCGGCATACCGGATCGATCCGGTGGTAGGATTGGCGTTGGAAGGCACCGCCGGCACCGATTTCCCCGGAGTGCCATCCGTCTATACCAAGGTGGGATTCGGAGGAGGTCCAGCGGTGACCATCGCCGACCGCACAGTGATCGTAGCGCCCAAAATGGTGAAATTCCTGGAGGACGTCGCGAGAGAGAAGAAAATTCCTTATCAAATTAAGATGCCTATGATAGGCGGTTCGAATGCCGGTCCGATACATTTGTCACGGAGTGGAGTGCCGTGCGGGGTGATGGCGGTGCCGTGCCGCTATATCCATTCCCCACAAACACTTATGAAGGTGGACGATATGGAAAACATGACCAAGCTGGCGTACGAAGCGGTGCTGCAGATTCACAAACTGAGCGAGTTATTCTAAATGGGAGTGGTGCTGTGCATATTCACCGTTTTGTGCTGTCAGGTGTCCCCACCTGACAGTAATGAGAATAAAATCATGGAGTAATACAACTTGGGAGTGATGCTGTGGATACTGGTGATCCTGGTCGGGGGATTGACCGGGATCCTGTGTGTGGTGATGTTGGCGCCGATTCATCTGACGCTTGATGCCGGCAGCACTACAGTGAGATTTAAACTCCGTTTCCTGTTTGTGGATTTGGAGTATAATAAATCGACCAAAACCACTCGCCTGAAGTTGTATAATATCAATGTGATGCGGGTGGTCAGCACGCCTGAGAAGATGGAAGAGAAACAGCGGAAAAAGGAGCTGAAGAAGCAGGAAAAAGCGGATAAGAAGGAACGGATAACGAAAGCAAAGGTTAAAAAGAAGAGGAGGAAGAAATCCCGGGTGTGGAACTTCTGGGGAGCGGTGCAGGAGTACCCTGACGTGTTCCGGAAATGGTTGAAGCAGCTTTCCCTGTTAGTGGTTCGGGTTATCAGTGCTGTGCGCATCGATTATATCAGGGCCAACACCGTGATCGCCACTCCCAACCCCTATTGGACCGGGGTGATTTACGGCTATGGCGAAGCGCTTCGCAGCGGTTTACAATGGATTCCTCGAGTGGACATTTCCTTGCACCCCGATTTCGAAACCCACACCCCACAGGGCGATATATCCCTGTCAATCACCTACCGCATGTACCGCCTAACCTGGGCTCTGATTCGGTTATTATGGGCAATTCCGAAGGTTGATAGTGTCAGAATATTCTTGAGTATGAAAACAGATTAGTAAGTACATATTTCTAAAGAGGGAAAAATGAAATTTGAACCTGACAAACCAATTAAAAGTATTAATGATGACACTTTAGGTAGAACATCGTTTGTAAAGTATTTTGAAGAAGCCTTAATTGACTATGATCAAAAGGAAAGCATAGTTATAGGGATATTTGGCGATTGGGGCTCTGGCAAAACATCTCTTATAAATATGGCTCTTGAAAATATCGAGATAAATGAGAAGTTTGATATTCCAGGAAGAAAACCAGTTGTAATTAGATTTAGTCCATGGAATTATTCAAAACAGGAAGAGATTACTACACAGTTCTTTAAAGAACTATACGCTAAACTTGGAAAACTGGGTGCAATTAAAAAGACGAAAAAAATTGGTGAATTATTGGAGAAATACGCACGTATCGTTGAACCATTTTCATCTAAAGTTTCATGGGCATTTAGGTCAGCAGGGAAAATATCTAAGAGACTGTGGTTAAGTAAATACGGCGATTTAGCAACAGTGAAAGCGGAACTAAATAAACATCTTGAGAGCCTAGAATACAAAATACTAGTTGTTATTGATGATATAGACCGACTATCAAACAAAGAAATTTTAAAGATATTTCAACTAGTTAAATCGGTGGGTGATCTCAACAATTTGATATATATAATGGTTTTTGACAAGAAATACGTGATAGATGTTCTAGAATCGGAGAATATAGATGGACAAAAATACATAGAAAAGGTCATCCAAGTACCAATTGATATTCCAGCATTATCTGGGAAAGAGCTTGAAAACATACTATTTAAATCTCTCCAACGAATAATAGACAAAATACCATCTCAAAAATGGGATCAGGAATACTGGGATGAGGTATATAAAAGGAATCTAAGATTCTTTTTTAAAAATATCCGAGATGTTGTCAGATATAGTAATTCTCTAAGTTTTGGATATAACATATTAAAGGGCGAGGTAAACGCTGTTGATTTTTTCACAATTACTGCTTTACGCGTATTTGTGCCCGAGGTGTATAAGAGTATAATTGACAATAGAGATATCTTTCTCGGTACAACAGTTCTCGGGATGTTTGATCAGCATTTTGGTATGGATGATGAAGCAAAGAAACCTTTTAAAGAGAAATTTGAGAAAATTGTACAACTGTCTCAAAAGTATGACAGTAGAATGATTGAAAACCTTCTAACAACGTTATTCCCTAAAGTCTTAGGATTATTTCAACCTTTGCAGATCCACCCAGAAGAATATGAAAACTGGCGTAGAGAGATTAGGATTTGTATCCCCGATTTTTTCGACAGGTATTTCCTGTTTACTGTGCCAGAATATGATCTTTCCCAAGAGGAGTTTGAATCAATATTAAGATACTTAGGCGATACAGATAAGCTATCTGATACAATAATAGAGCTTAAGAGAAACAGAAAAGCTGAGATGTTTCTTGAGAGGTTAGAAGATAATTATTCAATGATTCCTGATGAGCACATAGAAACCACAGTTACAGCACTATTAATTGCAGGTGACAAGGTAATCGAAGATGAATATGGATTACGAGATATTGAAATAGCAAGAACATTAAAAAGACTAATAATCAGACTAGTCCATAGGCTTGAGGATAGTGTTTCGAGGTATGAACTACTTTTAAATTCGATAAAGAACGTAAGGGATAGTATTTATACGAGTTGTATGATAGTCGATTCATTAGATGACCAACATGGTAAATATAGAACAGACTTAAAACCTTTACGAAAATCAGAACAAACGGTAAGCTCGGGTCATCTTGCGCCTTTAGAAAATCTTGTCCTTGAAAAAATTAGAAATATGTCCAAAGAAAGCACTTTAACAACTAATGAATATTTAAGATATCTTCTAGCCGCTTGGAAACAATGGGGTTCTCCCGAAGAAGTTGAACAATTTATTGAGGACTTAATAAGTAAGGATGATGGTTTAGTTAGATTTATATCCTCATTTTTAGGAAGAACTGGAAAGCAATTTGGTCCAGACCAAGAATTCAAATACAAATGGAGTCTTAGTATCAAGGCAGTGTCGGAACTTGTTGAACTGGATAAAATAGAACCTCGATTAAGAAAATTACGTTTATCCACTCAATATAAAGAGTTTGAAGAAAATCAACGTCTAGCAATTGACATGTTTTTAGAACTTTATGATGCAGGACCATCAGATTGGTATTAATAAGAAAAAGGAGGTGGATCATGACAAACATTGGTTCAATAAGAAAATCTGAAGAAAAGATTTTCAAAGTATGGAGAACAAGAATCCTAAACGAAGAAGATAGTAATCGATTTGTTCCCGATGGAGTTGTTGATCCTATCCAATTCTTTGCTACATCTCCCAGAATTGTACTTCTACTAAAAGAAGTATATGATGATCCATCAGAACCTAATTGGGAGTCATGGAAATTATACGATTACTTATTTGTAGGCCAGCAGAATCCGAGAACGTTCATGTGGGATGTTGCTGCACGTTGGATAAGTGCAATCTTCTATGGTAATAAGGAATGGAGCCATCAACACCCCAATAAACCTTTTATGAAATTAGAAAAGACCAACCACGGATTCCGAGGTGAGATGTTAAGAAAAATCGCGGTGGTCAATGTAAAAAAAAATGGAGGAGGGAGAGAAACTAAATTTACGGAACTTCGGAAACATTCCATTTCATATGGTAGCTTGGCATACGATCAAATAGCTGCCTATCGTCCAAATCTAATCATATCAGGTGTAAATAATAGACCTATGTTGAAACGCATATTTGGCGATACAATGGAACCTTGGGAATCAACAAGTACTTTTACGTTCTGTAAAATTACAGCACTAAACTCCATTTTAATTGATGCTAATCATCCTAGTGCTAGAGGTAATCGGGAAGCGCGGCACAAACACCTGGTTGCTGCAGTTAAAGAAGCAATGGGAAAATAGCACAATGCTGGGTTTCTACTTTATGCTTCGGAACCCGACCTACATGAGATTCTTCACTTCGTTCAGAATGACCAAATAAAAACATAACAAGGAGGCGAATCATGGCAATCGTAGCAAAAGACATCCTCGACACCATTCTGGGACATGTGGAAAAGTTAGCCACCACAAAAACCATCATGGGTGAGCCGATGACAGTAGGCGATAAAACCATTATCCCGGTGATGAAAGTAATGGTGGGATTCGGCGCCGGCGGCGGCGAAGGCGAAGCACCCACCAAAGTCGAGAAAAAATCTGCCGCTGGTTCCGGCGGTGGCGGAGGCGGTGGATTATCGATCTCCCCAGCCGGGTTTATCGTGATCGACGGCGACAAAATCAGTATCCACGGACCGAAACCCAAAGCCTTCGAATCACTGTTTGATACCGTGTTCGAATCGGTGCCGGACATGGTGGGAAAAATTGTGGATATCGCCGGGAAGAAGAAAGAGGAGAAGAAGGAAGAGAAAAAATAGGATCTTCCGTATCCCCTTATGGTTATTAACTAAATAACCTAACATCTGAGTTGTGATAGCACCACAATTTATTGTGGTGTTAAGAAGGAACTAACACACACCCTAACCGCTTCAGCGGTTTATCCTTCAGTGGTTTTCATTAGGAAAGATAATTAGATCGTTTGTCGGGTTTTCCGCCAAAAGGCGGACCTTCGGCTTCCCTTACGTTCCGGAACCCGATCTACCAAAAACAAAAACGGCTCGGAAAATCCGAGCCGTTTGTAAGCCCCCCTCCATGATAGTATCACTTTATCAAATCGCTCAAGGCGGATGATTCCTGTTCCGTAACGGGTTCCTCAGCAACGGATTTCTTAGCTTTGGACGCCTTCTCCGGGCGGTATTCGACGCACATCAATGCCACATCGTCATCCGGAGTGCGGTCGCCGGTGCGGTGGTGGAAGTCCTGGATCAGGTTGTCCAGTAACTGAGACGCCGGTAGTCCGGCGTGCTTTAGAATACTTTGCTGCAGGCGCTCGTCGCCGTATTGTTCGTGTTCATTGATCCGGTTGTCGGTGATGCCGTCGGTGAATAAGATGATTTGATCGCCGGGATTCAGGACTTTGGATTTTTGTTCCAAATCCAATCGAGGGTCTAACCCCAAGAAGAATCCGCGGCATTCCAAACGTTCACATCCACCGTCTTTCCTGAGCAGAAACGGGGATGGATGCCCGCAACTGGTGTAGCTTAAGTTGCCGGTTTTTGTGTTTAATATGCCATAGAAGCAGGTGAGGTAATAGGATTCGGGGATGATTTTCAGTAGTTGAGTATTGATGCTCTCCATGAATTTCGCCGGGGTTTTGACGAATGCGGCGGCATTCAATAACAGGGTCTTCAGCACCACCACTACTAACGACGCCGCCACGCCGTGACCGGATACATCCGCAATCAACATACCGATGTGTTTGTTATCGATGGCGGCAACGTCGTAGAAATCACCGCCCAGGACTTCCGCCGGGATATGCCGGGTGGAAATCGCGGCACCGCCGGGGATTGCCAATTCACGCGGGGGCAGCAACCCCATCTGGATGTGCTGTGCCATTTCCAGATCCCGACGCATGATACGCTTGCGTTCCCGCAACTCACGACGGTTGCGTGCCACCTCCAGCCCCAACGCCAACACCCGTTCCAGTTCGTGAGGGTTGATAGGCGTGGGCAGGACATGGAAAGCGCCCTTACGCATAACCTCCACCGCCTGCCGCACTTCCTCACTTCGGGAAATCAACAGCACCGGGATGTCGGGCTTTTTCTGATTGAAGGATTCCAGAAAACCACCCGGGTCGGACGACATCGCCTGATCGAACACCAACAGATCGATCGTCCGGTTTTCGATCAGGGAATCCAAGGTTCCGGGGTCATCGGTGTAGTCGATTTTCAGGCTGGCGTCCAACTCACCCAGAGCTAAACACAAACTTGAGCGCAGACTTTCACTGCCCACCACCACTATCCATTCGTCTATAGCGGAATCGGTCAACATAAAAACATCTCCGGGAATTACCGATTCTTGTGACATAGTCTTTATAATACGGACATAATCCGTCATTTACTATATCGGCAGAAATTCCTGGAGATGTTAGCGTTTTGAGGCTGCTAATATGTGTTCGGTTTCAGCGAGGATGCTTGTGCGGGATTGACGTTCCCGGTATAGGATGTCAAACCCGGATAGGAGTTTCGAGATCTCCTGAGGTTGATAGTAAGCGTAAAAACGCGGAAATCCGCCGGACGCAGCAGGATGATGATCCATGCCTTCGCCGGATCCGATTAGGTAGTTGAAATAAAAGACCCCGCGGGGAATCAAAGACTGGCGTATGGAATCCAGCACATGGCTGAGAATCTCCTTGGGGAAGTGGTATATGACCCCAGACGCCCAGATACCACCGAATTGATGCCGTTTAAACCCCCAGGATGCGGCATCCATCCTGATCAATAACCCGCGCGGCAATCGTTGTCGGGCGTAGGATAACATGATAGAAGACAAGTCCACACCCACTCCGAATACACCATGGGACCTCAAAAGCTCCAAGTCCCGACCGTCACCGCAACCCAAGTCCAATACTGGAAATCCGGGGACGACAAGGGCGTTTAGGAAACGGTCGATCCATCGTCCAGTGGTTTGACGCGCTTCATACTGAACACCCGTCAGATGGAGATAGTAGGGGGCGATCCGATCGTAACTGTCAACTGTAGTCTGCACTTGCGAGATCATTA
>CBDVBD010000068.1:0-16121 GCA_965372135.1 uncultured bacterium
CCTGGTAGTTGATGTAGTTGGGAACCGTTGCGTTTGCGCTAATCGCAAAAAAGCATAGAGCAGTGATAAAGGCGCATATGATGTGGAGCGTTTTCATGATTTCCTCCTTAAGGTTCTAATGGTGATTAGAATATTTTCGAAAATGAGATTCTTCTCCCATCTGGACGGGATCAGAATGACAGATTGAGAGCAAAACCAGTGTATCAATCTGCCCGGATCAGCCAACCCTTGTGTTGGCACGGGCAGGATGCCCCCACTACCATCAAAGAACAACATACTACTATCGTTGTTCTGTTTAAAATAATAAGTAGGTTTATATCATTTAAATATACAAAAGATTTTTCTTAAATGCTACATTTATTTTCGGTTAGGTGATTTTTTGTTAGTGTTCTTGTGTTATAATATTTGTTGTATCATATCGTTATTGATTTCATGCTAGACTTTTACCGGAGCTTGTTACTTAATTCAATTTTGCTTTATTTTGGGTGCTTAAACAGCAGTGATTGCGATTCGGTATTTTCCCCTTGCGTTTTCCGAATTTTTTATTAAGTTATTAGCATCATGATTGTTCGGATGCTATCTTTAGTGTTGGCACTTACTTTTGCACTGCCTTTGCAAGGGGCAGTAACATTCCCCAGTGCCCCATCAGGGGAAGCTTGGGCGTTGCGTTATGCACATAAATCCTCTGACTACTATTGGGATTACGGCGCCCGGTTAGCAATCGATATAGTGAAATGGGATTACACGGGTTTATTCGGCAGTCTGTTGTTTCGATCCACTGCCGGATACGACTCCACCCAGGAAGTTACTTACTTCGATCCCATTTACCTGTTTTATCATCAGGCGATAGGTTTCAGTTACCGGCGGTGGGGGATCTTTAGCTTCGCGTCCATCCATCGGGACTGCCTGCATGATATCGATCGAGCCAGCAGTAAGTCGGAATATTGGACCACCGTGCGGTTCGGGCTGGGGAATTTCAATCCGTATATGGAAACTGCGTGGCGGGGGATCGAATTTACGGGATTGCTTTCTCCCGAGGTGCGGTTGGTCAATCAGATATTTGAAGGCGATCAGACCCTGCAGACCAAGTTCCTATACTGTGTTTGGGCGGGACCGACTGTGGGTTCGGAAGCGTCATTGATCTTGGATGAGAATAATTCATATTTAGGGGAAGCAGCGATGATGGTAGGACTGGTGGTGGAGTACCGGGGATGGGTTGGGAATGTTAAAGGATTTTCCCGGGTGCAGTGGAGTGAAGAACTCGATTCACCGCATCACGAGATCGATGTGAAGTTGGAACTGGGTCGGAAGTCGTTATTCGGTGATTGGCGTCTGGTCTTTGGTCGCCGGTTCCGAGACACTCGCCCGATTCGACCGGCGGATCGGAAATCCTATTGGGGCGTTCGATATTTGTTTTAATTTTCCTTTTATGAGGTCAACAGTGAGCAAATACAACGCGTTAGGTGTCTCAGTAGTAGTGATTGTACTGTCTGTGACCACTGTGGTGTTTCTTTCCGGTTGCGGGAAGCCCCGACAGTCACAGGAACATGGGGTGGAATTGCGGAATCACCGGCAGTACGACCAAGCGAAAGCGGTGTTTCAGGGATTGCTCCAAAAGCAACCTGAGAACATCGAACTCTGGACAGAAATGGCTCGTACGTGCCTCGAGGCGCAGGAATGGGACAGCTCCGAGGTGTGGTGGCAGAAAATCCTGGAACAGAACGCGGATGACCCTGAAGCGTTGAAGGGCTTGTGGCGGTCGCAGTGGGAAGGGGCTGACTCCACGAGCAAGGCTGAGATAGGAAACGCTATCGTGGAACGATTAGATCACCTGGTACCGGCTTCCGAAGACCGTTTAGGAATCCTGTCGTTAGCGGTGGATGTCTATGGTATAATCGACGATTCGGTGCGACAGGCGGATTTCCAGGATAGGTTGATTGACCAATTCCCTCAGTCGAAGGAAGCCTACGATATCATCGGAGAAAGGTTTTATGATGGCTTGTACCCGATTTGGCAGGACAACAAAGCCCAGATTGATTACCTGATTGAGTTTGCACACCGATACCAGAAAACCACATGGCGGCGTACCGCTTATTCCTGGCTGCTTTATGACTTGCACGATATTGGCAAATTGGATACCATGTACGTGTTCTGCAAGATCCTGTCGAAGGAATTTTCCGATGACCCGTTTGCATTGGCTACCGCTTCCCGATGGCTGCTTAAGGCGGAACGGGATCTCCCATTAGCTATGGAATATGCGATGGATGCGGTGAATTTAGAACGCACCGTGCAACGTCCGGAACACTACCCGCCGGAACAGTGGCAGTTGGAAAAAGCGGGGCTTTACGGCAACTCCCGGTTAATCGTGGCGCAGATATATCAGAAGCAGGACAGTTTGCTGCATGCGGAAAAGTGGCTACGCACCGCCATCAGCGAATCGCCATATACAGTGGATGACGACAAGAATTCGGCGGCGCATTGGGCGGTGCTTTCGGAAGTGTTTATGGCGACGGAACGTTACGATGAGGCAATCGATGCGGCTGTTCGATGCTTAGTTGAGGGTGATCGCCGTAATAAATGGGGAAGCTTAGCGGATTCCATGCTGATTGAGGGGTGCAAATATACCGGACACGATCCCGAAACACGGCTGCAGTTGGCACGGGAATTAGTAGATTACCAGGGACCGATATTCACAGAGGTTACCGAGTTGGCAGGTTTGGCGGATCGAAAGGAATCGCGAGTGGCGTGGGGGGACGTGGATAACGACGGGGACGATGATATATTACTGAGCGGCAGGGTGTTATTCGTTAACCAGGGAGACGGCACATTTACAGACGGCACCGAAGCTGCCGGAATTGCCGGTTCCGCCAATGGCGGAGTGTTCGGCGACTACGACAATGACGGCTGGTTGGATTTCTACGCCACTTCGTCCGGAACGGGTGATAAAGCCGACCGCCTGTGGCGGAATCGGGGTGACGGCACATTCGAAGACGTCACCACAGCGGCAGGTAATGTCTGCGATGACGTGTCAACGGAAGGAGCCGCCTGGGGAGATTTGAATGGGGACGGATTCTTAGACCTCTATGTGGCGAACTACGAAAAACCGGGGAAGGATTTGGGACAGGGGACTGCCGACCGTTTTTACTTAAACCAGGGGGACGGTACTTTTAAGGAAGTGGCGGAATCGATTGGTATAATTCCGCCGTTCGGTCGGCACTTGTGCGGTCGTGGAGTCAACTGGGGGGATTACGACAACAATGGCGATCAAGATATCTTCGTGTCCAACTATCGTCTGCAGGAAAACCTGCTGTGGCGGAATCAGGGGGATGGCAATGTTATCAACACCGCTCTGATAGCAGGCGTAGCGGGGGTGGAAGTGGAAGGTTGGTGGGGACATACCATCGGATCGGAATGGGGGGATTACGACAACGACGGGGATCTGGACCTGATTACCGCCAACCTGGCACATCCACGGTATCTCGACTTTTCCAACAAGACCTGCCTGTACGAAAATCAGGGTGCGCCGGATTACACCTTCGTCAACCGCCGGTCGGAAGCCGGGATCAAATACGACGAAACCCACAGCGATCCGGCGTGGGGGGATGTGGATAACGATGGTTTTCTCGACCTCTATTTAACTTGTATCTACCAAAACATGCGGTCGTTTCTTTATCACAATCAGGGTGACGGTACGTTTAAGGAAATCACCTATCTGTCCGGGACCCGTGCCTTCAACGGCTGGGGCTGCGCTTTCAGCGATTATGACAACGATGGGGATTTGGATTTGTGCGTGGCGTCGGGATCGGGTGTGAAGCTGTTCCGCAACGACTCACCGGCTAAGCACTGGCTGCAGGTCAAAGCGGTGGGCACTCAATCGAACCATGCCAGCATTGGTGCCAGGATTGAAATCAGACAGGGGAAATTCCGGCAGATCCGGGAAGTACAAGGGGGGCACGGCACTACCAGCCAGCATTCCTTAGTGGCGCACTTTGGCTTGGGCAACCGCGACGATCCGGTGACGGTGACAGTGCGATTCCCTTCCGGTACGACCAGAGTGGTTGAAAACACCACGGTGGATCAACGGATCGAGGTGGTGGAGTAATATGCGGCGAATCCACCTGATTGCTATGTGGCTGGCGTTGATGATAGTCCTGCCGATGCCGACGGCTGCCGAAGAGCTGCCAGCAGAGATTGATTCTCTAATCAATCGGTGTATCGATGCCACATTCACCGGCGAGTATATAGAATCTCATGATTTGTGTGATCGCTTAGAGGAACTGGTGGATGGTCCGCAGTCGGCGTTTTACCGGTCGGCGCTGCTTGCGGTGGAGATGGTTGATTACGAAGACACGTTGGGATTGGGCAGGTTCTACGCCGAGTCCCAACGGTGTATTGACTTAGCGCAGCAGCGGATTGACGCCGGGAACCATCTCGCGGACGACTATTTCTACTTAGGCAGCACCTATGCCTACCGCACGCTGTTCTTAGGGCATCATGGCCGCTATTGGGCAGCGTACCGCAGTGCAGTGAAATCGCGCAGGGCATTGGAAAGCTGTTTGGAAATGGATTCCACTTACGTGGACGCCCGGGTGGGGCTGGGGAATTTCCAATATTGGATGAGCCGTAAGTTGGATATCCTGAACTGGCTGCCGGTGCTGAAGGACGAAAAGGAGGAAGGCATCGCACAGTTGGAACGTGCCATCAAAGAGAACGCCCGATCCAAGTACATTGCGATTTCCAGCTTAGCCAACATTTACATGGATCAAGGGAACTACACGGAAGCGCTACATTTGGCAAGAGCCGGGAAATCGCGATATCCCGGCAGCCGGGCGTTCCTGTGGCAGGAGGGTGCCGCTGCGCTGCAACTGGAGCTGTATTTCCTGTCTAACCATATATACCAGGCGTTGCTATTATCGGTGACGTCGCTGGAACGCAATAACCACTACAACGAAATCAGTTGTTACGCCAGCTTAGTGGTGGGTCATTACCATTTAGGGGAATGGGACACCACCGTTCGATTGGCGGAACACGCGCTGGCTATCCCTTTGTCGGATGATGTTAAATCCAGGAAAAAGCGTACGTTAGCAAGGATCAGACATTACCTTGAACTCGCCCAAGAAGAAATATCCGGTACTCGCTGATAACGGTAGTCAGGCTGAATCCACAGGATCAGCCCGCTCCCGAATACCACAGCGAAATCTGCTCAAGAAAATCGGGGCATTGGCAGAGCAAACGGGGGTAGAGGTATATCCGGTGGGTGGTTTCGTGAGAGATTGGCTGCTTCACCGACCGACCAAGGAGATTGACTTCGTGGTGGTGGGTGACGGACCTGATTTCGCCCGCAAGGTGGCGGACATGTTGAAGCTAAGGCGATCCGGACGGTCACCCAAATGGCCCGTAATCTTCGAGGATTTCGGTACCGCCATGCTACGATACCGGGGCTTAAACATCGAATTCGTGGGGGCACGCAAGGAAGCTTACCGGACATCATCCCGGAAACCGGTGGTGTCGCCGGGGACGTTCAAGGATGATCTCCTGCGCCGGGATTTTACAGTCAACACGTTGGCGATGTCGATTGCCATCGATTCCTTTGGGGAAATCATCGACCACTTCAACGGGCTTAATGACCTGCAGGCGAAAATTCTCCAGACGCCGGGTGATCCGGAGAAAGCTTTTTCAGATGATCCGCTGCGCATCCTGCGCGCGGTGCGTTTTTCCTGTCAGCTCCACTTTGGCATTTCCCGACCGACATTGGAAGCCATGAGCCGGATGAAGGAGCGGTTGAGTATTGTTTCCCAGGAACGCATCACCACGGAGCTACGAAAAATCCTTTTGACTGACACCCCAACGGCAGGCTTTAAATTGCTGTACATAACCGGGGTATTGGATGTGATACTCCCGGAATTGGCAGCCTGCGAGGGTGTAGAGACCAGGGGGAGATACGGTCACAAGGACGTATTGGAACACACGCTGCGAGTGTTGGACCGGGTGGCGGAATTAACCAATGCCAACGCCGAACCGGAACCAGCGATACTCAAGCTGGAAGAGACCCTGGAGTTGTCTCCGGTGTCCGAGAAGCGGGAACAATTATTATGGGCAGCGCTGCTCCACGATATCGCTAAACCTCGCACCAAACGTTTCGTGCCGGGCAGCGGTTGGACGTTCTACGGGCACGAAGACGTGGGCGCTCGCATGATGAGTGGGATCGGCAGAACACTACGGCTTCCCAAGGAGGTGGTTAACCGGGCACAGGACATCGTGCGTATGCATATGCGACCGATTCATTTAGCGGAGGAAGGGGTTACCGACAGCGCCATCCGCCGCATCATCGTCGATGCCGGGGACGACATCAACGCCCTGTTGACGCTGTGCCGAGCGGACATCACTTCAGGCAATCCCAGGAAAGTCAAGCGGTACGTGGAGGCTTTCAATCATCTGGTGGAACGGTTGTTGGAGGTGCTGGAAAAGGACAAGCTCTGTGCGTTTCAATCCCCGGTTCGCGGTGACGAGATTATGGAATTGACCGGATTGTCACCCGGTCCATTGGTAGGTAAATTAAAGAGAAGTATCGAAGAAGCAATCTTGGACGGTCGTATCCCCAACGAACACGATGCCGCTAAGGAATACCTGCTCTCAATTATGGATGATATCCTGGGTTCTGACACCGGTCAGAAGCCCGGTTCGGAACGATAATCAGTTGTCAACACGCCCGATTCGGCGGTTTCAAGCAGCCGTTTCTGATTTCCTTCATTTCATCCCCCCATGACTGCCGCACCCGACTGCCTCTGAGATCCCTTGTTCTGCTTTTGCTGATACATCAACTTGTCCGTCTCTTATATTCTATCGAGAGTTCCGGTCAATAAATTAATCCAACTAATCATCCACCGTGGAGTTCGTGGTTTAAGTATTTGTACTATTTTCGATGCGGGAACCGTTTTCAGAGACTTCCAGCTTCTTCGTCTGCCCGTTCACCGTTACTACTTGATTCTTACCCACTTTTTCTCGCACCACAATCATTGTATCGTTTTCATGATCGTCTCCCATCCGCTGTTCGATTTTATTATTCTCTTCTTCCTTTTCACTTATCATCATTTTTAATGTGGGGACATTATAAAATAGTGTTTTTAAGTTCGTTAACTGTATACGCGTATATTCCCGGTTTTCTCTATGTGCCTTAGCGCAGAATTTAACCCACTGCCGCTGCACGTTGGAAGTATTCAACTTGTTGACAAAGGATTCTTTAATGATGCAGGCAACCCGTTCCAGATTCAAGGTTGCAACTTCTAAGAATTTCTGGTTTTCTTCAAGGCGGGTTTTTAGAAATTCTTGCACTCCCACAGCAATATTAGACACCACTTCACTTTCATCGTCGTCCAATCGATCGGTGATCAAACTTTTTTCAGCAGTGATGTCACACCCGGAAATCCGTTTCGCTGATATGTTTTTCCCCACCATTCGGGTTCGGGTCGCTTTACCGCCGATTATCACATCCTGTTTTGCCACGATTATAGAATCCGTGACTTCCCCGTCGGCAATTATGTTCATCTCGCTGGACATCTCGGCTTTAGTGACGTCGCCTTGGACGGAAATGTCATCTGAAGACCTAATGATGGACCCCTCTTCCACCGACCCGGACACATGAACTTCCCCATCGGTGACAATCCGGCTGCCAATCTTCAGATTTCCTTCAATTTCCACCGCATCGCTGGTAACAATATCCACCGTAGTGTTCCCGTCGATTTTCATTACCGGATTTACTTTCAGGATCACCATGGTGGGGATGATTTTCTTCCCCTGTGGCAGTTTTTTCTCCTCTTCAACCCATTTTATCACTACCATACCTTCATTATCAGCAGTCGCTTGCAGCTTATCGAGACTCAGTGACACCCCTTTCCTTGGCTTTAGTTCAATGTCAAGTCCCTTCCGAGGTGGAATTTCCTTGCCTTTGACATTGCAGCCAGGAGTTTTTCCATGCTGGGGCGGTTTTTTTCGGCAGACGAGATCACCGCTTTTCACTTTGCGGGAACTGTAGTATTCCGAACTGTTCTCCGGCGAGGGCTGCGCCGGGAAGAAAAATTCCACCACCGCATCTTTCCCTATTTCCGGCAGGGAACCAATCGCAATGGGAATGTCTTTTATAGACATCATGTTTCCGCCGACTTGCCGCAATTTCTGCTTAATAAACCAAGGATTCACCAGATCTTCCGCTATTCCTGCTTGCCGAATTGCTATTAATACTTTCTTTAATGTTATCATCTGATCAACGGAATCCAGAGGATACAAGTCTATTAACGCTTTCATGTCGGAATAGGGGGTGCCATCCATCCCAACCTTTTCCAAAAAGCGAATTACAGGTTCCCCTTTCTCAACCGACACCCGGACAATCTTCACCGTGACATCCATGTGGTCATCTACCTGTCGTCGTTTGATGATACCATCATAATTCAACAACTTGATAGGTATTCCTTCGGTGTCGGCGAGATACTTCTTCACCTCATGCAGTCTCAACAACAATCCTTCGCTGTTTAACAGTTCGTCGAATGTCAGACGAACCATGATATTCCAATGATCCCTCCCTTTTCCAACGATAACTGGAGCCTGCTTATCGGCTATTTCGGTGATATTCATAAGACTTTCCCCTTACTCATTACAATATACTCTTATCGTAGTCCCGACAGTGTTTGGTTTCACCTTTTCTTCTTAGCCAATGTGTTCCGCGTTATGTTGCTGCGGTGATTCTTTGTGTTGCTTGTGTTGATACATCAGCTTGTCAGCCTGCGCCACTAATTCTTCAAGGGTAGCGGATGACTCAGGATCATAATGCGCCATTCCAATACTTAAGGACAGGTGATAATCATCGGAGCGCTGATTCTGTTTTAGCAGGTTCTTCTGGAGCCGAGTCACCAATTTCTTTTTTACAGTTTCGAAGCTTTCCATCGACAATACCACAAATTCATCCCCTCCCAGCCGGGCTTTAATGTCCGTGTCTCGGAAGGTACCGTTCAGGATGTGGGCGGTGTCGCTTAGCATTCGATCCCCCACATGGTGTCCCAGGTTGTCGTTGACCTCCTTCAGACCGTCCACGTCCATAAACAACAGCGTCAATTCCTTTTTCGCCCGTTTCGCCATCTTAATCTGCTGCTGCGCTAAGGTTTCAAACCCCCGGCGATTGTATAGACCAGTCAATTCATCCCCCAACGACAGCGCTTGGAGTTCCGCACGCAGCCGGTGCCGTTCGATTGAATAACGAATAGCACTGCCCAGCAACATGTCATCCACTCGCCCCTTGACCAAATAGTCCTGGGCTCCCGCCTGCACGGCACGTAGCGCTACAGCTTCATCATCCAATCCGGTCAAAACGATAACGGGCAGATCCGGGACCTGCAGTTTGAAGCTGGTAAAAGTGTCCAGTCCATGGCTATCCGGAAGTGACAAGTCTAACAACACTATATCTATCGGATTTTTGGCAGCAGTCTTTATTCCTTCGTTGAGCCGGCTGCAACAGTGCAATTGGAACTTGGTGCCACGGACATCGAACAACATCTCTTTAATCAGACGGGCATCTCCCGGGCTGTCTTCTATAAGGAGTACCCTGGTAACTGAATCGCGCATAATACCCTCACGATGGCAAAGTAACAGTATGAAACCAGAACCGGTCTATGGATTGCACAATACCGATTAATTTCTGCAAATCCACTGGTTTATTAATATAACAGTTGGCGTGCAATTGGTAGGATTTAGCAATATCCTCATGCGCCTCTGAGGAGGTTAAAATCACCACTGGAATCGACTTTAAGTCATGATCACGCTTGATTTCTGCCAGCACTTCACGACCATCCTTTTTAGGCAGGTTTAGATCGAGAAGGATGATATTGGGACGCGGTGCGTCGGCATATTGCCCCTGGTGACGCAGGTACGACATTGCTTCTTCACCATCCACCGCCACATGCAGCCGGTTGCAAATCTTACCCTCTTTAAATGCTTCTTTCGTTAGCCTTACGTCGCCGGGATTGTCTTCCACCATCAGTATCTCGATCGGGCAGCTTGATCTGTCGTTGTGCATTCTCTTCTCCTAATGTCCTTGAAATGCTGAAGTAAAACGTCGTTCCCTCCTCCGGTTGTGAATCCACCCAGATCCGACCCCCGTGCCTTTCTACAATTTTTTTACATATCGCCAGACCAATTCCGGTCCCCGGATGGTCTTCTTTGTTATGTAACCGTTGGAATATTATAAAAATACGTTCATGATGTTCCGATGGGATACCGATGCCGTTGTCGGACACGGCGAACAGGTATTCCTCGCCCATCTTTTCTGTTGATATGCGTATTTGTGGTGGTTTTTCACCACGGAATTTAATGGCATTACCGATTAGGTTCTGGAATAACTGAGCAATCTGTGAATGATCTGCGGAAATGGTGGGCAGTGGATCATGGGTAATAGTGGCATCGGACTCTTCGATTCCCAGCTTCAGATTGTTGACAGCATCATCCAATGCGACTTCACACTCGGTAGGCTCGAATTCCTTGCCAGTGGTACCGACTCGGGATAACGTCAACAGGTCGTTAATCAGCGCTTGCATCCGGCTGGCGCCGTCCACGGCATAACCGATAAATTCGTCAGCATCGGAATCCAGCCGCCCTTCGTATCGCTTTGCCAAAAGCTGGGCATAGCTGGACACCATGCGCAGCGGTTCCTGTAAGTCGTGGGACGCCACATAGGCGAATTGTTCCAGTTCGGCATTGGATCGTGCCAGTTCATCCGCCTGTCGGCGTAGAATATCTTCATTCTTTCTCAGGGCTTCTTCTGCGCGTTTCCGTTCGGTGACATCCCTCATTACAGCCATAATCGCCGGGCTGCCGTCATAGGGAATCGTGCTGGACTTGACTTCCATGGTAATGCATTGCCCATCGTCTGCGATAAATTGCAGATCATAGGACATAGGTAGGTTCCCATGGAGGGTCAATGCATGTATTTCCTTGACCATGTCCCGCTCGTCAGGAATCACAAAATCCATAAAATTTCGATCGGAAGGATCATCGGTAAGCTGCCCCATGAGTTCCGAATAAGCAGGATTTTCATATACAATTTCATCATCCTTGATTACTACAATACAATCGCTGGCGTATTCCATCAGGGTGCGGTATTTTTCCTCGCTTTCGAGTAACGCATGTTCCGCTTGCGCTTTCGCGATCACAATCCCAATTTCGCTGCCAATAGACCGCAGTACTTCTTTATCCTGGGCGGTAAATTTATATGCGTTTTTCGATATAATATTCAACGCACCGACGAACCGATCTTTGGCAGTTAATGGAATAAGCGCCGCGCTTCTAAATCCCCATTTTTCCGTCAATTGAGGGCTGATCTTAGCGTAATTACTCGCAAATACCGCCTTCTTTTTAATGATAAGGTTATCGAAAAGTTTGCCACCGGGTCGCATGACAGTGACCATCCCCACAAAATCTTCTGGAAGCCCAGAGTGGCACACCAATTCAGCAACTCCGGTTGCCTGATTAATTAAATACACCTCGCCGCCATCGAAATTCATCAGCTCTAACACCGATTTCACCACGTCGGAAAGCAGCGATTGCAGATCAATCGCTTTGTTGCTCATGGCGATAATCCGATACAATATTTCCAATTTCTTTGCGTGTTCTTTGATAGCATTTTCCGCACGCTTCCTTGGTGTGATATCCGCCACACACGCCAAGGCGCCCACATAATTTCCCTGCTCATCGTTCACTGGGGTAGTTTCCATGCTGCAGAACACTTCCGAGCCGTCCTTGCGTACAAATTTGAGATCATATTGTTCCTTGATCCCTTTTTTCCGGCATTTCAGTTTTTGCTTGCACAGTCTCTGGTCATCCTGGCTGACAAATCCTACCACATGTTTCCCCAGCATTTCATCCACGTTATATCCTAAGATTTCCGCCATCCGGGGATTGACAAACATGGTGCGAGCATCAGTGTCTATCAACCATATCCCCTCCTGCATATTTTCCACCAGACGGCGGTATTTTTTCTCGCTTTCACGCAGTGCTTCTTCCACCTGTTTGCGTTCGGTAATATCCTGAATTGCTCCATAGATATACGTCACCCGGTTTTGTTCCCGATCCCAAACCGGATGTCCGTAATCGCGCATCCAACGGATGCCGCCTTTCTTGGAATGGATGCGGTATTCCACCACTTTCGGTTGTCCGGTCAGAAGCACTTTCAGTTGTGCAAACGGAACGGAAAGGTCATGCGGATACACCAGGCTTTCCCATCCACCCAGCGACAACAACTCTTCCGAGGTGTAGCCGGTGATGCGAAACAATGCGCCGGTGACCCATTCACATACCAGTTTGCCGTTGGGTTCTACCCGGAAGGCATAGGCATAGTCTGATGTAAGCTCGGATACTATTTGGAAGCGTTCCTGGCTTTCTTTAAGCACCTTTTCCACCGCCTTACGGTCGGTGATGTCGGTGACGGTTCCTATGTACCCCTCCACTTTTCTGCGGCTTTTCTCCGGTACCGCTTGACATACAACCCAAGTGAATTCTTCCATGGGCGATTGGAAACGGAACTCAGACACGAAAGGGATTTGTTCCTTCACGGCATGGTGCCATTCTCGCGTCACACGATCACGGTCTTTAGGGTGAAGAGCTTTCATCCAGCCATCCCCTTTGGCGTTTTTGGCGGAAAGCCCCGCGATGTCGGACCACCTTTCGTTCACGTAAATACAATCCCCGTTGGGATCAGCCCGAAAAATCCCCACCGGTACTGCTTCGGCAAGTGTTTTATACCGTCGTTCGCTTATCTGAAATTCCCTGCGTTCCCGGCGTATCTTCGCTTCACGCATTTCTCGGGAAATCGCCGGCGCCAGCCGTGCTAAATTATCCTTCATCAGGTAATCATGCGCCCCGACTTTCATCGCCGCTACCACGGTTTCTTCACCAATTGCATCGCTGACAATGATGAAAGGAATATCCAGTTCTTCATCCTTCATGATTTCCAACGCATCTAATGTGCTGAATTTCGATAAAGAATAATCTGCTATAACAACCTCCCAAGCCTGCCGTTTCAATGCGGCTGACATGCCCTCAGAGGTATCCACTCGTTCAAAAGTTACATTAAATCCACTCTTCCGTAAAGTTTTTACGATTATTTCTGCATCAACGTCTGTGTCTTCAACAAGCAACATCCGAATTGGATCATCCATGCCGAAACTCCTTAACGGTATGCGGGTGCTGTTTATAGAATAACAACCATTAATCGATAGAACAATTCCACTGACAGGAATAAGCGGCAAACGACTCAGCGGAAACGATAATTACATCGAAACGTGACGGACATTAAATCCCGACTATTAAAATGCAAAGATCACGCCATTTGTCAGTCCGGAATCGACAGAGATAATTCCGAAGAAGCAGGTATGGCAATCTCTTTAATTTTCAATAAGTAAAAGTTTTTCGTTCTGGGTAGATAATTGGGGAAAGGATACCAGAGGTGCCGGTGGAGTGGAGCATTTTGCCCAGTCTATGTATTTCTACGAAAAGAATTGGGCTAATCAAGCGGGTGTATGGGAAAGATTCCGCGCTCAGGGAATTAGGGGTGTTGGTAGCTTCAGGGTGAGTATAATCGGAATGTGTCTTAGGACAGTTGTTTGTGTGTGAGGTTACATCTCGGTTTGTAACAAAAGCAGTACATCGGTAGAGTTATCTTCATCGAAGAGGCTCCGGTCGCTGCCGCCCCACTGCCCCACTACAGACCATCCTGATTCAGCAAGCAGTGGTTGCACTTGATCGAACGTCCAGGGCTTAAGGGTAGTGGAATGCCAGGACACAGTGGGTTTAACGGATGACGCTGCGGTTACAGGGGAATTGGGGATCACGAGGAGGTTAAAGATAAGATGCTCATCCTGGAAATCGTAGAATCTGAGGATCAGCTTGTCGCCGGTTTGCCTGGCGCCCACCAGGCGTTCCCTGGTTTTATGAATCCGGTGGTAATTTAACCACCCCAGCACCAGGTGTCCCCCAGGGTGGACGATGCGCTTGAAAGTGGTCAGTGCTGCTTTTAGATCATCGTTTTTCAAGAGATGCGGTAAAGTATTTCCCCGGCAGAATACGGCGTCAAATCCGGTCAATGTGGGATGTTTGATTACCCGGAGGTCGTCATGAAACCATTCCACCGACACTCCCGCCTTGGCAGCTTTTTCCCGGGCAGTCTCCAGCAGGTCAAACGTGGCATCAACCCCCGCCACTGTTGCGCCGAGACTTGCCAGGGTAATCGCTTCCCCACCGGTACCGCATCCGGCATCCATAATGCGCTGCCACCGGAATTCCTTCAACAGCGACGCCAGGAAATCCCGCTCCCGTTCCCACCGCTGGCAATCCGACGTCATCTCATCATAGCTGTCGGAAATGGCGTGATAGAAGTCCTGGACATTTGATATCGTCACTGGGAATGCCTAATTATTCCAACCTTAGCGGCAATTCCCCCACTTCGGCTTCCACCGCTTTCAATATGGTGCCATTCCGCACCAGTTCCGCAATCTTGTTGATGTCGGGATACAGCACTCGGTCGTCTTCCAGGTGCTCCACATGCTGCCGGATGACTTCATACGCCACCCTGGTGCCCCGTCCGGGTGTGAGCGGCTTTCGGAAATCAAACGCCTGGGCGGCTGCCATCATCTCGATTGCCAACACCGCACCCACATTCTGTAGGATTTCCGTCAGCTTCCTAACCGCAATCGGGGTCATGGCAACATGGTCCTCCTGGTCGGCGGATACGCTGATGGAATCCACCGTCGCGGGATGGGACAACACCTTGTTTTCGCTGACCAGGGCGGCTGCAGTGTACTGCGCCACCATCAAGCCGCTATTCAATCCGCGTCCCTTCACCAGAAAATCCGGCAGCCCGCTCAACGTTGGGTTCAATAACCGATTGGTGTGTCGCTCGCTGAGATTGGCAATTTCGCTCATGGCGATACAGAGGAAATCCATCACCATCCCAATCGACTGCCCATGGAAATTCCCACCGGCAATATAGACGTTATCATCGGGGAAAAACAACGGATTATCAACAGCGGAATTCATCTCGATTTCCACCTGATCTCGTGCGTAAAACCAGACATCCAAGCTGGGTCCCTGCACCTGCGGAGTGCATCGCATGGAATAGCCATCCTGCACCTTGCCCGACCGTTCGGCGATCACCTCGGAATCCGCCATCAATGTCCGCAGATTGTGCGCCACGGCATTCTGCCCGGTATAGGGACGTACTTCGTGCAACCGAGCATCATACGCTTTCGGAACGCCCTTCAATGCGTCAATGGTCATGGCGGATGCGATCACGGCATTCTTCAACAACCGCCGGGCATCCACCAACAATAGCGCTGCTCCCGCAGTGCAGGTCTGGCTGCCGTTAATCAGCCCCAATCCCTCTTTATATGTCAAATCGATGGGCTCTAATCCTGCTTTTTTCAGGGCATCTCCACCCGGAATCCGATCCCCCTTATAAAACGCTTCCCCTTCCCCTAAGCACACTTCCGCCATCTGACTCAACGGGCTTAGATCGCCCGAAGTCCCCACCGACCCCTTCTCGAACACCACCGGATGCACTTCAGCATTGACCATATCGATCAGGATCTGCGGTATAAGCTTTCGCACCCCGGAATATCCCTTCGCCAACACATTAGCGCGCAATATCATCATACCCCGTACCACATCTTCCTTAAATGGATCACCGGTTCCAGCAGCATGGCTGTAGATAATCCGCCGTTGCAGTTCCGCACTGTCTTCCGGGCTGATTCGGATCCGGGCGAACTCGCCAATCCCGGTGGTAACTCCATAGATGGGCTGGTCCTTCTTGACCATCTCTTCAACCGTCTTCCGGCATCGTTCGATATTCTTAATCCCCTGTGGAGACAATTCCACACGCGCCCCGTGTCGAGCTACTTGCTCGACCTTCTCTATGGTTAATCCTTCCCCATCCAGATACACCGTGGTCATTGATTATACTCCTTCGGAAATGTAGTATTGCTCATGCTAATGCTTCCCGCTCGTTACCAGCCAGCAGGTGGCACAGGCGGTTCTGGATTGCGTCGTAAGACTCCACGGCAGTATTCACCTGGTACACATCCACC
>CBDVBD010000069.1:0-16100 GCA_965372135.1 uncultured bacterium
ATGTGGCCAGCTGTCACCCCAAGCATTCTCAACGGCGAAGTAATCCACTATTAGATCAGGCAGGTTCACTACCGGTGTGTACCCAATCTGTGAGCTAAATTGCCCTACGAATAATTTCCTCCCGGATATAACCACATTGCCGCCCAAATCAATGTATGTTTCCAGAGTTACATTTCGTGCACGCCAGTGTTCATAAAGCCCCGATCTATTCTGTCGGGTATCATCAATCATCCACAAAGTGCCGTAGGGGCTGATGTCCGCCAAGTTTGGGAAATCTAAATAGCCGCTCAAAAAAACAAATTCCGTGGTTTCACCGATGTCCTCGAATAGGGTATGGTAGTAGGTGATTAGTGTGTCGCTCGCCCATTCCATGAAATTGCTTTCCGTGAGATACATCACCACGATCAAGTCTTCGTAAAAACCCATAGGAGTGGCGGTAACAGTGTCAGACATTTCGCTTTCCAATCCCGGGTTGTTGATGACGGTGACCGCATAGGTATATTCCACTGCGTTGATCGCGGTGGTATCGGAGAAATGAGGCACATCGGGCGACCCTACCACTTGGTAGTCAGTAGCGGAATCCTTCCGGTACACCACGTAATTTTGGCAGTTGTCCTTGCGGCAGGGATCCCAGGACAGGGGTACGTATCCATTGTGGGAGCTTTCCGCTTCCAAACCGTGTAACGGTAATGGTGCGCCGGCGACGAAGGATGTTTCATCCGAGAACCAGCTCAGCAAGGAATCATACCGGACCGCCTGGGCTTTGTAATAGTATCGAACCCCAAACTCGATGTCAGTGTCCGTGTATTTGTATCCGGCAGCCGGTGCGATATTGATAGGGGTGGTGCCGAATTCCCCGCCTTCGGTCCTGCGGTAGAGATATACACTGACACCGGGCATGTACCGGTACCAGGTCCAGGCAACAGTGATGGAACCTTTAGCGGCATCGAGGATACGCAGATTGTCCGGCGCATATGGGGGGATAATCTGGAAATCGTTATCAACCATGAACTGCGCTTTCGAAGCGTTATATGCCAGATCATCGAAATCGAATAGAGAGGGATCGATGTTTTCATTGGAGGGCTGAGGGTTGTTAACGTCATGGAAGTTATCTCCACAGATGAAAGCCAGGGTAAATGTGCAGGAATCGCCAGGGTAGAGATATGTTTCCGGTTCTTGCCCAGCAGGCGCCACATTTTCCCCAAGCGGACCCCAGGAATGCAGGTGTCTGGTGAAAGCCCCATTTGCGAGGTTTTCAGGATCCACCAAATCGTGTAGATGCCAGGGTTCCTCATAGGATTCACCAGTAAAGGGGTCAGTGAGGTGCTGCGGATGGCTTGCAATCCAATCAGGATCGTTGACATATACCTGATCAAAGTCAAGCTCCCTGTTGGTCATAATCAGATATTTGCGGAGATCACCACTCGGTGTGCCCCAAAATCCCATCCATTCGAAAGAATCAACGTGGCTTTCCCAAGCTGGTCCATAATCTATAGCTGGACTTGGGTGTGACTCCCACCAGTTGAAGCTTTCATAGATGGGTAGGTTATGGGGAAGCAGGGCTTTGGTTCCAGCGATTCCAGGTACAGTGAAGTCATTGCCGGATTGTATGTGTGGAGGTCTACCGTCATTATCGGCAGTATAAGCGATATTGATGGGCTCGCCATTATGTTCGTTCAAGAAACCTACGAGATCATCTTCGTAATATGTATACGAGGAATCTGGGATCCCGGCACCAGACGTAATGAATAATCCAAAATATGGGTTTTTCAGTAAGTTTTCCCCGATATTTTCGATAGTATATTGAAAAATAATGTAGTCATCGAATCCATATGAATCCCACGACATGCTTTTTTGTCGTATTTTGATACCCAAAGGCACATGTGGACCATCAGACGGATCATTTTCCACCCAAAACTGTTCCGTTAAAGTATCAGTATAAGTTGCAGTAAGTTCTTGGGGAGCGACCGCGTGAGGTGAATACATGTTTTCACCTTGGCAATTCACTGAAAATGGGATGTTAGATCGTTCGATGACCCCATCCTCCAGAGATTCCCCGGGATACATTTCGTGTTGCCCGCGGTTCCAACCTTCCATTCCAGTGGAAACCCGTGGATATTCGAAGTCATCTTCCACGATCAATGCACCCACCCATAAAGCACCTTGCCCCATATATTGCACCCCCGAACCACCGGGGAATTCGACCATTGATGCAATTTCAAGATAAAATGCTTCGTAATTATCGCCAAGAAATCCCCAGTTATGTACCGTCATCCAGACATTGCTTCTGTCCTGTATGAGGTGGTGGATGGTAGGGTTTGCGACGTCCAGTTGATGATAGGGAGGATCGTTTCTTAACGGACCTTTGGCGAGGATTGGATAGGAAATGCCAATCACCAATAGGGTAATGGCAATTACTGAAACCGTAAAGTGCTTACACATAGTACACCCCTTTCTTGTACTACGCACGGAGGTAAAGGCTGGAAGGTGCGCTTGGTGATGTAATTTGGAGTGCGCCTTAAGGGTCTTTGGGACTACTGCACTCCAAAATATGTCCTGAGCAAACTATGAAGGACGAGGATGTTGGGGGGGTGGAGTGCGTTTAGTGCTTCGGCGCAGTTCAGGTGGCGCCGCCAACCCCACGAAGATTTCCTTCCACAGTTCTTGGATATGGCTGATCTGACGGATGTTTAAGCCGTTTTTCACTTCCGGTGCGATTTCTCCTAAGTCTTTTTCGTTGCGGCTGGGGATGATGATGTGCTGGATGCCGGCACGACGGGCTGCCATCAATTTTTCCGCCAAGCCGCCGATGGGTAAGATATTTCCCCGCAGGGTGATTTCCCCGGTCATGGCGATATCAGCCGGTACCGGTTCGTTGCGCAGGGCTGACAGCAGGGCGGTGGCTAAAGTCACCCCGGCTGACGGTCCGTCTTTGGGGATAGCACCTTCGGGGATATGGATGTGTACTTCCCTGGTTTTATAGAAGTTGGAGTCAACGCCCAGCGCTTCGGCATTGGCACGGATGTAGGATAGCGCGGCGCGGGCGGATTCCTTCATTACGTCGCCCAATTGTCCGGTCAGGGTCAACTGCCCCTTGCCCTTCATCAGCGCCACCTGGATATTCAGGATGTCCCCACCGGTACTGGTCCACGCCAATCCGGTTGCCATGCCCACCCGGGAGCCTTCTTCGATTTCCGGTTCACGATACCTTGCAACGCTCAAGTATTTTTGCAGAGATGTTTTATTAACGGCGGTGGGCTTGTTTTCTGCGGTTTCCACCCGCTTTCGAGTGACTTTGCGGCAGATTTTTGCGATGCTGCGCTCCAGTTCCCGCACTCCCGCTTCCCGGGTATAGCCTTCGATGATCCAGGCGATAGAGGCTCTGGATATCCGGATTTCTTTTGACTCCAAGCCATGTTCTTCCAACTGTTTAGGGATCAGGAATTGCCGGGCAATTTCTATCTTTTCGTGTTCTAAGTACCCGGGTAGCTCGATGATTTCCATCCGGTCCTGCAGGGGGATCGGGATGTTGTGGCGGACGTTGGCGGTGGTGATAAACATCACCTGCGACAGGTCGTAATCCACCTCCATGTAATGGTCGGAAAAGTGCTTATTCTGTTCGGGATCCAGCACCTCCAACAGCGCCGATGACGGGTCACCGCGGAAGTCCACCGACATTTTATCCACTTCGTCCAATAGGAACACCGGATTGATGGTGCCGGCGCGTTTCATGGATTGGATGATTCTGCCGGGCATGGAACCGATATAAGTGCGGCGGTGACCGCGGATTTCGGCTTCGTCACGCACTCCGCCCAACGACACCCGCACGAATTCCCTGCCCATGGATCGCGCAATGGAGCGCCCCAGCGATGTTTTCCCCACCCCTGGAGGTCCTACTAGACACACGATTTGACCGCGGACATGACCGACGCGCTGCAGTACCGCTAAGTGTTCCAGGATACGCTCCTTGGGCTTTTTCAGACCGTAGTGATCTTCATCCAGGATACGTTCAGCGTCTTTGATATTGATGCTGTCTTCGGTTTTCTGCTGCCAAGGAAGCGCCGTGATCCAGTCCAAGTAATTTTTGATTACTGTGGCTTCCGGCGACAACATGGGCATGCCTTTAAGCTTTTCCAACTCTTCGTTGGCTTTTTCTTTTACCGGACCAGGCAGTCCGGCTTTCTTGATCTTTTTGCGGTACAGGATGATGTCGGAGAAATCATCATCGATCTCTTCGCCCAACTCCTTTTTGATGATTCGCATTTGTTCCTGGAGGTAGAAGTTGCGCTGGCTGCGGGAGATTTTATCACGCACCTGGTCGTCGATGGATTTTTCGATCTTTAGAATTTCGATTTCCTTTTCCAGCAGGTGAGAAATGGCTACAGTGCGCTCGAACAAGGATCGGAATTCCAGGATTTTCTGCTTGGTATCCATCTCCACATTGACATAGCCCATGATGAAATCGGGCAGCCTCGGAGATGCCGTCATGGCGGTCGCGGAGAATAGGATTTCATCGGGAAGGTGGCGGTTCAGTTGTACGTATTCCCGGAAAATTTCCAGGACATGCCGGAATCCGCCTTCCACTTCGGTGGTAAGTTCTTCCTCCTCCGACCATACCTCGATCAGGGTTTTGAAGCTGTCCCCCTCGCGGTGTATCCGTACCACTTTGGCTCTGGTAATGCCTTCCACTAATACCTTGACCAAGCCGTTGGGGAGCTTTAAGGTTTGCATAATCCGACCCACCACGCCAACACGGAACAGGTCACGCCCGGTAGGGTCTTCTTGAGCGGGATCGCGCTGGGAAACCAGGAACACCATACGTTCATTGTCAATGGCTTGTTCGATGGCTTTTAGGGTGGATTGCCTGCCAATTAACAGCGGGAACACCATGGTAGGAAATACCACCAGGTCCCGAAGAGGGATGGTTGGCAGCCGGTCGGGGATTTCCAGATCGGCGACGTCGAGGTTATCTGATGCTTTTTTATCTGACATAAGATTGCCTTAGTTCTTAATATTGATTAGGCTCGGCGCTTTCTGCGCCGCACTATCGGTTTGCTTCCGTTGATAATTACATCTTCGGTAATCTCTACTTCATCGATACCCTGCCTGGAAGGAACGTCGAACAGGATGTCGGTCAAGGCGTTTTCCATGATTGAGCGCAGCGCTCTGGCGCCGGTTTTGCGGCTCTTCGCTTCTTTGACCACCGCTTTCAGCGCTTTCGGGGTAAAGGTTAGGGTGATGCCCTCCATCTCCATCAGGCGCTGATACTGCTTCATCAACGCGTTTTTTGGTTCTTTTAGGATTTTCAGCAGAGCTTTTTCGTCTAAGTCGTCCAAAGCTGCTATTACCGGCAGCCGCCCAATCAATTCCGGGATTAATCCAAACGCCAACAGGTCTTCGTAGGTGACCTGGGACAGCAGCTCGAGGATCGAAAAGTCATTCCGACCGCGAACATCAGCACCGAATCCAATATTTTTCTTGCAGACCCGCTGGAAGATAATCTGATCCAGCCCATGAAATGCACCACCGCAGATGAATAGGATGTTGGTGGTGTCCATGGGAATCATTTTTTGTTCCGGGTGTTTGCGACCACCCTGCGGCGGGAGGTTGGCTATCGTGCCTTCCAGGATTTTCAAGAGCGCTTGTTGTACCCCTTCCCCGGATACATCCCGGGTGATGGAGGGTGACGCCTCCCGTTTGGCGATCTTGTCTAACTCGTCAATGTACACGATGCCGATTTCGGCACGCGAGATATCGTAATCCGCTGCCTGCAGCAGCCGAACCAGCACGTTTTCCACATCCTCCCCCACGTATCCGGCTTCGGTCAAGGTGGTAGCGTCGGCGATGGCGAAAGGCACCTGGAGGAAATGCGCCAAGGTCTGCGCTAAAAATGTCTTCCCGGTGCCGGTGGGTCCAACCATCAGGATGTTGGATTTTTCCAGCTCTACGTCGCTTTTTTCCAGTCGGGAATTGATGCGCTTGTAATGGTTGTACACCGCCACCGACAGGCGTTTTTTGGCGTCGTCCTGCCCGATGACGTATTCGCTTAGCCGCCGCTTGATCTGTTTCGGCTTGGGGATGTCGTTGACCTTGACCATCCGTTTCCCCGCCATGTTCTTACGAACGATGTCGTAGCCCAGTTGGATGCACTGGTCACAGATTACCGCTTTGGGGACCGATATCCTCATGGCTTTCGAGTCCAGAGCACGTCCGCAAAACGAGCAAACCTGATTTTCTGTGGGGGTTGAGATATTACCTCCTTAGGAACTCGATTTCATATCTTTCGGGGCGATGATGTTATCGACCAACCCGTATTCCTTGGCTTCCTCGGCGGACATGAAGTAATCCCGGTCGGTGTCTTTGGCGATCCGTTCTAGGTCTTGTCCGGTGTGTTGAGCCAGGATTTCGTTCAGTTTTTGCCGGATTTTCAGGATTTCCTTGGCATGGATTTCGATGTCAGCCGCCTGACCACGGACCCCACCCATCACCTGATGGATTAATATTCGGGCGTTGGGCAGGCAGGACCGTTTCCCTGTGGTGCCGGCGGTCAGTAACAACGCCCCCATAGAAGCGGCTTGCCCGATACAAATGGTGGAGATATCCGGTTTGATGTACTGCATAGTGTCGTAGACCGCCAGCCCGGCGGTGACTGACCCTCCGGGACTGTTGATGTATAGCGAGATGTCTTTATCGGGATCCTCGGCGGCCAGGAACAGCAGTTGGGCGGTCACGCTGGATGCTTGGATGTCGTCAATATCGGTATCCAAGAATACGATGCGTTCACGTAGCAGCCGGGCGTACACATCGTAAGCTTGGTCAAACTGTCCGCGTCGTTCGTACACGACAGGTGGGAATTTAGGCATGTGTATCTCCTTGGTTTGATGTCATTTTTAGAATTGTTTTGGAGTGCGCCCTTAAGGGCGCATGTGGTAGTAAGCTTACCGCACTCCAGAGTTCATATGTCGGGTTCTTCGCTTTGCTGTGGAACCCGACCTACTTTAGTAATATTATTTTCTGAACTCCGGTGAAATCTCCAGCTTTTAATTGACAGAAATATGTTCCTGATACTAAGTCCGATCCATCGAACACCATCCGATGATTGCCTTTGTCCTGCCAGTCGTTCACTAAGGTCGTTATCTGCCGACCGGTGATGTCAAATATACTAAGACTAACTCGGGCGGGTGTTAACAGAGTGAAAGACACAGTAGTGGTCGGATTGAATGGATTGGGATAGGCAGGCAGTAGGGAACATCTTATAAGAACTTCTGGATGCTCAGAAATTGGCACCGATAGCGCCTGGGAACAGTCAAAGATCCCAAGATAAAATTCATTTACCACATAAACGTAGTTACCAGAGACCGCAATCCCAGGTTGGTTGGCGGTGGCAGCGCCATACATGTTGTAGTATCCGACCTCCATCGGATTGACCGGATTCGCAATGTTCACGACCCGAAGACCAGTCGGACGATTCGCCAAAAAAGCGTAATCGTTCGAAACCGCTAAATCCAGAACTTGACCCAAACTAATATAGTAACCTACCTCTACTGGGTTATAAGGATTGCTGATGTCGAGCACCCTAAGACCAGCCCAGTCATCAGCCACATAAGCATAATTACCTAGTACTTCGACGCCATAGGCTGCTCCAGGGGCATCATAATGACCTATCTCCTGGGGATCGGCTGGATTTACTACATTGATAATCCGGAGACCGGAATTCCGGTCCGCTACATAGGCATAGGAGCCGGAAGCCGCTACTTCCCATGCATCCCCAGGAGTGTCACATGAACCGACAACAACAGGGTTTGACGGATCTTGAATATTCACTATATAAAGACCTTCGTTTCGACACGCTAAATAGGCATAGTTCGCGAAAACCGCCACGCCATAAGGATTGTACAAGCCAAGTGTGTCACAGAAACCAACCTCGAAAGGATTTGACGGATTTAGGATGTTCACCACCCGAAGACCTCCCGCACACACATAGGCGTAACTCCTGGACACTGCAATACCTTGAGGATTATCCGATGGGTCGTAGAATCCAGCCTCAAAAGGTGATGAGGGATTCGAGACATCAACCACGCGGACACCATAATCCGCATCCAACACGTACGCGTAATTCCCCGCCACCACTACATCAAAGTCATAGCCAAGCATGCCGCAGTAAGGCAAATTAATGTATCCCACCATAGTGACATTTAGGCTGTCCTGAGCGTTGACCTGAATAGCTCCAAGCAGGATGCAGATTATGCATAAAATACCGCATATAATCTCTGATTGTCTCATTTTGCTTCCCTCTCTATTTTTAATGCGTAGTTTTGTGGTGCAGGGTGTCCTCACCCTGCACAATAACCAATTAACTCATTCTGTATCTTCATGACTTACGTCTTGACGAGACGACATCACCCCTGCATCACGATTGACTTATTATAGCTGTTCAAGGTGACTTATTATATAAAGACCTCTTTGTCCAGGGTTTGTTATAGCAACTGCTTTGCGGCAATCGGATGTTGAAATACGCCAGCGCTGATCTCCTATTCGAATATAAAGCCATCGCGATTTCCATGTGGTCATATTTGTCCATGAAGCTATAGAGCCAACGCAAATTCCCACTACTTCAGCAACAGTAAGTCCATCACCACCACTTTTGTATGTGATTTTGATGTCATAAGGCGGTGAGCTGCCCGATGGATAAGGTGCCTCGCATTCAATAACAATTCCGTTGTTAATCAGAGCATTTAATTCAACTACAGTTGAACCAAATTCGAAATCATTTATATCCTGGGCGATTATCGCAGAAGCGAATATAACCAAACCGATCAAAATTGGAGATAGATATTTCATGACTTGACCTCCCAAATGATTTAGTTGGACAGATTAGTAATTATGTGTTATTTCTGTGCCAAGGTCTGCTGCTATATTTTTTGTTTTTCCCTTATCCGATATGTAGTGATAAAATTACTCTGGCAATACGATCGACTTGCGTCCGTAGAATTCATCGGTGTCGATGTTGCGTTCCACGATGGTGGCTTTCTCTTCTAACCACTTCAAGACATTCCGTTCCGTCAGGTCAGTGAGTATCTGCTGCTTATGATCCGGTACGTTGTAGTGCATCCGCACCCGCTCTTCGTCGGCGCCGCCTTTCACCATATCCTGGATAGCTTGTTCCAACGTCTCGTCATTGGCGGCAAGGGTCTCCTGCTCCGACAACTTCCGCCTGATCAGCATCCATTTCAGGTTCCATATCGCGGTGGGACGGTAGTTCTTGCGCAGCGCTTCTTCGTCCACGTCCTGCCTACCCGGTTTTTTAGCGTTTTCCACCATCCGGTCCAAGTAGTCGTTGACCATAGCGTCGGGAACGTTAAAGCTGTGTGCTTTGATTACCGAATCCACTAATTGGTGTTGGAAGCGTTCCCGGGTTTCCCGCGTTACACGACCTTCCCAGTAGCTTCGGATGTTGTCCTTCAACTGTTCCAACGACGTGACGTTTTCATCCACGCTCTTAGCGAATTCATCGTTCAGTTCAGGGAGTTCCTTGTTCTGCAGGGTTTTGACGGTGATTTTATACCGGACATCCTGGGGTTCGCCTTTTTGGCTGTTGGGATCCGCCTGGGGAAGTACCACCTGGCGCTCCTCGCCGGTTTTAATCCCCAATAATTGTTGATCCAACCGCTCGCCGAACGGATTTTTACCGATTTCGAATTTCAGATCCTTGTGGACTTTGCCCACCAACGGCATACCACTGGCGTCCAGCTCCTGCAGGTCGCATTCCAGGACATTACCCTCCACCGCTTCCCCGTCATTGGGAGACAGTACCCCGGCGTCTTCATGGATTTCCTGCAGAGATTGATTGACATCCTCTTCGCGGATAGCAACCACCGGTTTTTCCACCGACAGCTTGTCAAGACTTGCCAATTCGAACTCCGGCGTGATCGCCACCACCGCCTTGTAGATTAACGGCGCATCGGGATCGAAGGAGATGTCTTTGACATCCCCGGGCGCCACCGGCGAGAGCTGTTCCTGATCCAGTGCATTCTGGTAAGTTTGGTCGATGGTGTCTTCCATCAGTTGGGCGCGGATAGCGTTACCGTAACGCTGTTTTACGAATTTCAACGGGACTTTACCGGGGCGGAAACCGTCTATCCGAGCTCGTTTTTGGTATTGGCGTAGCGCGGTATCGAATTTTTCCGTCATGGCGTCGGCGTCCACGGTGATAGTTAAAGTCACTTCGTGTTCGCCGGTGTCTTCCCGCTGGATGTTTATGGGAAGGGATGAGGTATTGCTCATTGCGGCTTTGTCACCCTTTCGTTATGATGTATTTTTATAAGTGTTAACCCACAGAAAAATGCCGTCCCTACTGAAAAGGTTTTGGTTTGGAGTTGTGCGAGAAGGGGGATTCGAACCCCCACACCCGAAGGCACCAGATCCTAAATCTGGCGCGTCTGCCAGTTCCGCCATTCTCGCAGTAGCCTGATAATATAATATAAAGTTCGTCGAAAAGCAACTCTCAGTTGTTTTCCTTTTCCCCTGCAAAGTCGTGTTCCTGGATGAAACGCTCCACGTCTTTGACGTCTTCGGTGCTTCCCACGAAAAACGGAACCCGTTGATGGATGTCTTCCGGTTCCACGTCCAGCACGTTTTGAGTGCCGGTGGAGGCGTAACCCCCGGCTTGTTCCACGATGAATGCCATCGGCGAGCACTCGTAGAGCAGCCGGAGTTTCCCATGGGGTTTGTTGGGGTCTTTGTTGTCCGCCGGGTACATGAAAATCCCGCCCTTGAGCAAGTTCCGGTGGAAATCCGCCACCAACGATCCGATGTAACGTGCAGTATAGGGTCGCCGGGTCTCTGGGTTTTCCTCCTGCAGGTATTTGATATATTTCTTGACGCCATCCGACCAATAACGGTAGTTACCTTCATTACAGGAATAAATCTTTCCCTTTTTGGGGATAGTGATGTTAGGGTGGGACAGCAGAAATTCGCCCAATGACGGGTCCAAGGTAAAGCCAGCCACCCCGTTTCCGGTGGTATAGACCATCATGGTGGACGACCCGTAGATCACGTATCCGGCAGCCACCTGGTCACGACCCAACTGCAATACGTCTTCGTAGGTGCCCCTGGGACCGCGTGACACTTTTTTGTGAATGGAAAAAATCGTCCCAATGGATACGTTGACGTCGATATTAGACGACCCATCCAGCGGGTCCATGCTCATGGCGTATCTCCCCGCAGGAAACCGTTCCGGAATCGGGATGAGATCCGCTTCTTCTTCGGAAGCTATCACGCACAGGTGACCGGTGTGATCCAGAGAGTTGAAGAATGTTTCCTGGGCGAAATTATCCAGTTTCATCACCTCTTCACCCTGCACGTTGATTTCGCCGGTGATACCGAGGATTTCCAACAGCCCGGCTTTGTTTACTTCCCGGTTGACAATCTTGGCAGCTAAAGCAATGTTCTGCAACAGTCCGGTCAGATCGCCGGTGGCATCCGGGTATCTATGCTGGTGCTCCAATATGTGACGTTCGATGGTAGTGATAGCGTGGAACATGATTAACCTCGTCTAATGTTACCTGATGAGTCGGTGATGTGTCGCAACCTTTAATAATAATAAAATTTATGCCGAAAAGCAAGAGGAATTGTACTTACACTGAAATTTTGAAAAGCGGTTGATTTTCTTGCGGATTTTTGTTACCTTACATTTTGCACCATTTTTTACGAACTTGGAAGGACCTTAGAAAATTTAGGATACAGCATGGCATCACCACAATACAATTTAGATGCTTATCAGCGATTTGCGGAGAATTTGCAGACCTTGTTGAATGGATCTAATATCAAGAAGGTCCGGTTAAAAGATTTGCGGAAACCCGCCATCAAAACCGGGCAGCAAACCAGACTGGGTTCCTGGGGATGGCGGTCGGCAGTGTCGTCACGGGTGGCACCGCGAACGGTGTACTTGGGAAGCAAAGACGTACAGCTTCCCAACACCACGGACCTGCAGCGCAATATCATCGAAAATGCCCCCGAGGAATTGCACAAAGTGCTGCACTGGATGCGGACGCTACCTATGGTACATCTACGGCGGCAGATGGGTAATAACAGTGAGTACAATCCTACCTGTAACCTTTTCATGTCCACTGCTGATCCCAAGAACGCCCGAATTGCGTATATGTATGGCAACACATTGCGCAAAGCGGATAAAAGACCGGGACCGGAATTTTACATGATTCACATTCCCGAGGAACATCACATCCGCCAGCAGGTGTTGGTGCTTCCCGAGCATAATATCAATATCGCATTGGGAACCGATTACATGGGTGAGGACAAGAAAGGCTTCCTCCGCCAAGCTATGTGGTACGCTGATGAACATGGAATGCTGGGACTGCACGCTGGCACCAAATTGGTGACGGCAAGGGATCATGCCAGCGGCAAGCTGAAAACCTACGGCATATTCCTGTTCGGATTGTCAGCCACCGGGAAATCCACCTGGTCCTGTCACCCGTTGGGGTTGGATTGGCGGGATGGGGAAGGGACCTGGGTGGCGCAGGACGACATCGTGTTCCTAAAGAACGACGGGTCGGCGCTGGGGTCGGAGGACAACTATTTCGTCAAGACCGATGTCACTCACGACATGCAGGAAGCGATGTATAATTCCTTGATGCACAAAACCGCGTTGTACGAAAACGTCATGATCGATTCCAAGGGCAACCCGGATTTCTTGGATGAGCGGTTGTGCGCCAACGGACGGGCGGTAATTCCTCGCAAGCAGTTGAAAATCCAACGGGGACGGCGGATGGTGAACATCTATCATAAGTCATTGGACCTGCCTCCCTTGTCGGAACTGGACGGGTTGATCTTTGCATTTATCACCCGCCGGAACACCATCATGCCCTTTTCCCAAAAGCTGACTGCGGAACAGGCGGTGTTGGCATATTTGTGGGGGGAATCGACTCACAGTTATGCCTCCCAGCCCGCTAAAGCGGGGGAATCGGTGCGGATCGTGGGTACCGATCCCTTTATCATCGGATCCCGTGCCAAGAAAACCAACCGGTTCCATGATATCATCATGGATTTGGAAGAAAAGTATCCCGGCAAGATTCACTATTACCAGTACAACACCGGCGGGATGGGGGAAATCATCGAACAGTACATGGAAGGTGACATCAAGCGCAAAAAACAGGTACGCAAGGTGTCCCGGGTGCCGATTCCCTTGATGGCGGCGATCCAACGGGGGGATTTTCGGGGCACCAACCAGTACGAAAAAAACAGATTGGGAACGGAGGAAATCGTCCGGGTGGAAGGGGGCGATCTGACACCGTATGACGCCACCGAGATGTATTCTCGGGAACAGATCGACGGTTATCTGGATAAGATTGTGGAAGGTCGGAGGAAATACACCATGGAAATTGCCCAGGAGGGATTATCGCCTGAGATACTTCAGTGTGCGGAGAAGTCGTTTGAGATTCAGCCGGTAAAGAAAAAGGTGCATCCAGTTCCTGCTGATGTTCCCAAGGACGAGGAGGTTGAGGAAATCGAAGCCACTCCCGAAACTCCCACCACAATCCCCGACTGGGAGACCAAATCCCGCCCGAAACGGGTGATTTTGGGACGCTATCGGTAACGTCATTGGTGGCAAATTAATAGCATATTTCCAGTATCAATTAACTGTCATTTTGACTAAAAAATTGAGCTTAAAAGGAAATATATGGCAATAATAGAGGAAATAATACTTAGATAGATCCCCAAAATGTAAATCAATGATTTCTTCTTTTGAGGGGGATTCTTACCAGAATCGGAATTTGGATTCCCGCTCACTTCCTTTGTAATTTCGAAGCGGAAAATTTTGCGGCTTAAGTTAACCATGATGCAACTCCTTCTATATTAATTTGTATTGGAGAAAATTAGTACAATGAGAACTTGACTTTTGAGAAAATTATTTATAAATTTGAAAGTCCAACTGTAAGAGCATAAGTGAATATTTATACTTAACACTATAGTTGTAAAGCGTTCAGACGGAGAGAAGCCATAAAAAGCAAACTCCTCTGGGCGTCGTAGAACCCTCGGTGGGACCCGCTAAAGTTGCCCCGAGGGTTCTTTTTTAGCAATTGACCAAAAAAAAAGAGTTTCAAAACCGAATTTGAGTACATTTAACTTTCCACGAAAGCCCGTGAACAGTTAAATTGTCCTCCAATCACAGCGAATGAACCTCTCTACACATTTACTAATATAGAATATTATAGTATAAAGTCAAGAGTTTTTTCAACAAATTTAAGTGTTTGATGATAGTGTTTTAAATATTACAGTGTTTGTTTATAGATTATTTACAGTAAGGGCATTAAATCTATTATTCTGGAGAAGAATCCGGCATTATTGCGCGATTGCTATTATTAACTTACTACAAATCCAGGGAAAACGGTGTAAATCGGGTTTCGCGATCGTAAACGTCCACTCCCTCCTGGGTTTTCAGGAATCTGACCACCAGATACGTCCCCGGCGTCGCTAAGATTTCGAAACCACATTTGAAGATGTAGTTAGAAACGATGATCGCTACGATTAGTCCTGCCGGAAACGTCCCCGCAAACGCAATCAGCACAAATAATACCGTGTCCACCCCTTCACCCGCCAGCGTACTTCCAATGGTGCGGGTCCACAGGAATCGCCCCTTGGTCCAGATTTTCATCTTCGCTAAAATGGTGCTGTTGGTGAATTCCCCCGCGAAATAGGCGATCAAACTTGCGATAACAATACGGGGTGTATAGAGAAGAATTGCTTTATATGCTTCTTGATGTTCCCATCCTTCCGCCGCCGGAAGTTTCCCTACTACTATAAAGACCACTGACATCAACAACGCACAGCCGAATCCGGTCCAGATCACCCGCCGGGACGCTTTAAAGCCATACACTTCAGTCAAGATGTCGCCGAAGATGTAACTCAACGGGAATAATAATGTCCCGCCGTCGAATGTGAACGGTCCCAATAGCAGAATTTTAGTGGACGCCACATTGGAAATCAGCAGCACCGCCACGAACAAGCCAGTAATGATTTCGAAATAGCGGTATGGGTGGCGGTCGGGTTTATCTTGGCTCATAAATTACTCGAAGAATTATATACAGTCGGATTGCCTCAACATAACACTTCATCCGATGAAAGTCAAGGATTTTCAGAAGAAAAGCCCATGCTTTGGAGGCATGGGCTCTACATGAGTTATGGAATCTTAGATGTCAGAGTTATTTTCGAGAGGTTGGCAAGAATGCTCGTTTACCGGTTCATTCGGTGATGCCCCTCCCGATTCAATAATGCAATTACTTCTTCATGGGTCAATGTCCTGCCAGAATCAAGTATCATATCCAGCCCATCTAATTCGCCTGTGTACGCCAACGCTTCATAAAACATGCCACTGGCAAAAGGAACAACCCAGTTATGCACATATGTTGTGTCAGCAGTAAGCCCGTGGAAATAATAAGGACCGACAACGGTGGGAGAGTAGAACACCAGATATGCGGCAACATCTATCGAACATCCAAGGATTGATTCCGTAATAGGTTCCCAGGTCAACCGGGCGTCATCTCCTTCAATAGAGATGGTTACGATGGGAGTGGCTGGAGTGGACATCTGCTGTCCGGTCAGTGGAATCCGTACATACCCTCCTTGCGAATTCACCGCATCGGACATGATAAGAAGGGTGTCGTGGTGGATGCCGTCTTCGAGGGGGTCGTAGGTGATGGTTAAGCTGCAGGTGCTAACTTCGCCGGGAAGAAGGTTAAAAGTATCACAGTTTGATTGCATGGAGAAAGAAATCTCTTGAATCAAGTCTGGTGGATAAATAATGATTGCTTCATTTCCAAAATTCTTAATTAAGAAAATCTCGGTAATGGTTTGCGGGCACTCAATAGTTCCTACGTCCCATGAAATCAATGGATTTTCAGATTGAGATAGGGTAATAAGCGCTAGATAACCCTGGGATGATATTATGGAGAAATTATCATCAGATATGTCAGTAAGTGTATCTTCAAGCGCTCTGATTCGAACACGGCAGTAGTCTGATAGCGGATCTGTAATAAATACAGATTCTTGACCATCATTTTCAGTGCTGTCAACAATTACTTCCC
>CBDVBD010000070.1:0-15898 GCA_965372135.1 uncultured bacterium
ATGTGAATCATTTGAAAGCGAATGGCAAGACCACAACTTTATTTTGATAACAGAAATTCCATTTGATGATAATTGGTTTTCACACGAGTATCGGAAGTCAGGTATCATTACTGTGTCTGATTGGGAATCTATTTATGCCCCACCTTCAGTAAAAGCCTATCTAATTTATCAAATAGCACAGGCGCTAATAAATTTTTCAGCTGATATGAGCGAAGAGATGGTTCTAAATATGGTGCATGAGCCTGCAAGAGGTTGTATATTCGATATGGCAAGTCATAAGCCAGATATAAAATATGGAATGATAAGCGGAAACCTTTGCCCTTCATGTTCTGGTCAACTGCGAGAGCTAGGCACTTATGAGGAGGCTATTTCGAGTGTAGAACGAATTCTCTATCTAGTAAGGGCTGAAGCTATTGGAAAACCTATTGTGCTGGATCCATCTGCTATTTTCGTAGTCATGCGATTTTCGCAAAATGACGAGAACGATAACGCGTGGAAATACGGCATAAAATTAGGAGCTGAAAAGTGTGGTTTCACAGTGCATAGAGCTGATGACCATGTTGAATCAGGTCAAATTCTTAAGAAGATTTATCGACATATACAGAAAAGCCGCTTGGTAATAGCAAAGGTTGATGAACAGAATCTTAACGTATATTTTGAGTTGGGGCTAGCAATGGGTTTGGATAAAGATGTACTTCTAGTCTCAGAAGATTCGCTTATTATAAATCTACCTTCGGATTTACGAAATTGGGAGTGCTTAAGCTATCAACAAGGTGATTATGAACAGCTTGCGAATAGAATTCAGGAATTCTTAGTACACACCTACTTTGTCAATCCTGAAAAAAGTTCATAATCTTTACTTTTATTGTTAAATTTCATACCTATGTATTTAACAAATAATTAACATGAAGAAACACTTAACTAAATATTATCTTTTCTAAGTCTCTTCAAAAATAAAAGGTAGAAGCATGTTACCAGGAGAAAAGAAATACCCGCATATTTTTAGTCCGATTCAGATCGGGAAAGTGTGGGCGAAAAACCGGATTAAATACGCATCAACCGAAACCAACTATAACTACAGCGATGGGTTCGTGTCCGAAAAGGAGTTGGCATATATCGAAGCCCATGCCCGGGGCGGATCTGGCATCGTCACAACCCAGGGCGCCTACACAGACCCCAAAGGCGAAGGGCAAGGTTACGCAGGCATGATGGGCATCTGGGACGATAAATACATCCCCGGATTGAAAAAAATGGCGGACATCATCCATCAGGGCGATTCGTTGGCATGTTTGCAATTAATGCACTGCGGCAGAGTGGGCGGAATCAACTTGCCCTACACGGTGGGTCCGTCGGCGGTTCCGCAGCGCTTACGCCGGTTTCGTCCCCAACGGGAAATGACGCTGGAAGATATCGAAATCTGCATTTTGGAACACATCGAGGGTGGTGTCAGAGGGGTGGAAGCCGGATACGAAATCATCGAAGTGTCGGGAATCGTGGGGTATTTGATTTCCAACTTCGTGTCCAGTTACACCAACAAACGCACCGACGAATACGGTGGCGAAATCTTCGACCGGTGCGCGTTTATGCGGAAAATCGTAGAGGGAATCCGCGCCGCCTGTGACGAAGACATCGCCATCGGTATCCGACTGTGCGGCTGGGAAATGCTCGATGACCGCGGCGGCAACACCGAAGAAGAAAGTTTGGAATCGATCAAGATCGCCCAAGTGGCGGGCTGTGATTACCTGAGTGTTACCGTTGGCTGGCAGGAATCCTTGGGATCGGTTATTTCCCGTGATATCCCGATGGGCAAATGGCTCTATGTCGCTGAAAGAACGAAGAAAGCCCTGAATATTCCAGTAAGCATGGCATACCGGCTTTTTACCCCGGAAATTCCTGAAAAGGCTATCGCTGAAGGCAAACTTGACATCTGGGAAATGTGCCGTCCTCAGATCGCCGATCCGGCGCTTCCAAATAAAATTATGTGGGATCGTCAGGAAGATATCATCCCCTGTGTCGCCTGTCAGGTGTGTTTGGCACGGCTGTTCCGGGATGCAGCAGTGACCTGTACCGTGCGTCCTTCGTGCGGACATGAAGGTGAGCGGGAATGGGGCTGGTACGGGTTCCCTAAAACGGAAGTTAAGCGAAAAATCGTGGTGGCAGGCGCCGGGATTTCCGGACTGCAGGCAGCAGCGATTGCTGCGGAAAAGGGTCATGATGTTACGGTATACGAAAAAACCGGAAACATCGGCGGGCAGTGGTACTACGCGTCACGGAATCCGTGGGGCGAAGGTTCCGACAAATACTGGGACGACCAGGAATTCATGCGGTGGGTCAACCATATGAAAGCCCAGTGCGACAAGTACGATGTTAAGTTTGTACTAAACACCCCGGTGACCAAAGAACTATTAGAAGCCGAAAGTCCTGATTCGCTGGTGATTGCTACTGGTGTAGTCCCGGAAGTTCCGGACATTCCTGGGATCGATAAACCGCATGTGGTCAGCATGTTCGACGTCTTTACCGGAAAGGCAAAAATCGGTAAAAATGTGGTGATCCTCGGCGGAGGCGGTGCGGCGATTTCTCTTGCCCTCTATGTGATCGAAGCGCTGCAAAGGGATAATGCAGAAAACGCATCGATTGCTATGATCGATCCGGCGCCGCGTTTCGGCTTGGATGTCAATCCGTCCTATATTTGGCGATACCGGTTAAGGCTAAAGCAAGCGAATGTCCAGCAACTGACCTACGGCGAGGTCAAAGAGATTAGGGATAATGGCGTGCTGGCTAGTTGGTCGATTTTTGACCGTAAAACCAAAGAGAAACAAAAATTCACTGATCAAGTCGTACCGGCGGATACCGTGATCCTGGCGAAACTGGTACCTAACAAAGACCTGGGTTACGGCGCTTACAAAGGTGATATATCCATGATCGGCGATTGTGTGTGGGTACGACGAGGTATCGACGCCATCCAAGATGGATTTCGGCTGGGAATGAGATTCTAACAGGTCTAAATTCCAACTCCCAAGCACCAAACTCTAAACAATCCGCCTAAGGCGGACAAGAATTCAAAACTCAACATTCAAAATTCAAAATTATAAATTTCGTGCTTTGGCACAGAATAAGGAAAGGCTAAAAGATGATATTATCGGAAATTTCCAGCGCTCCGCCTCAAATTCCGGGCACACAAATGAGTGTGTACCCCCATTCCGGATCAAGCCATTTAGGATTGTATCCGTGGATCGACGCCTTTAGATGCAACGGGTGTAAAGCCTGCGCCAAAGCCTGCCCGCCGGATATAATCGGATTTCATAAAGGCAAGGCAGCCATTGTATTAGACCTCTGTCAGCAGTGCGGGGAATGTTTCGAAGCCTGTCCGGTGCAAGGAGCGATATACTTCAAGCTACCGCCCGGTGCGCCTACGACGGATAATATTCCATTCTTCTCGAAAAAATAGAGTGCAAACTTGAGATCCGAAAGGAGAATTTACCGTGCCTGAGAAACTAAACACCAATTTTGTCGATCACATCTGCATCGCTGTCAGGGATGTCGAACAAGCAGAAAAGGACTACGTGAGTGCATTCGGCTGGGACGTTGCCTACCGTTATGATGATAAACCTGAAAAGATTCGGGTCATTGGTTTTATGGTGGGACCGACCGCGATCGAGATCATGGAAGATCTGGACGGTACCGGCGAAGTGGCCAAATTCATCGAACGAAGTGGTGAAGGGGTGATGTTGATCAGCTACAATGTGGATAATTGCCACCAGTCACTGGATAAGCTAAAGAATAACAACGTCATGCTGATCGACCAAAAACCAAGATATTTCGCGGAACATGACCGCAATTTCGCCTTCATTCACCCTAAAGCGACCCATGGAATTCTGACCGAAATCATCGACGGAAAATACCAACTTTAAGAAATTGTGAGTTCTGAATTTTGAATTTTGAATTTGTTTCGGATTTAGGTATTCGAATTTCGAGTTTAGAACCATTGGAAATTTATGCCATATGAATAAAACCATTCTGTCCCTTGAGCAGGCGTTGACTCTGCCTTATGCTACCCAACGATTTGCACAGTTAGGTTGGCGGGTGATTCGAATCGAATCCCCACCAGATAAGCAAACCGGCAGGGGAGGCGATCCCAATCGGTACATCGGCGAAGATACCGGCGCCGATGATCTGCACACCTATTATATCGCACCGAACATCGGCAAGGAAGCCATCACTCTGAATTTGAAAAAGAAGGAGGGGCAAGACCTCTTAAAGAAGATTATTCAGAAACTTCCGGTTGATGTGTTCTTATGCAATACGCTGCCCAAGCGATATCAGCAACTGGGGATAGATTATGAAACATTGAAAGAGGCAAATCCCGACTTGATCTGGTGTGGGATTTCGGCATTGGGTCCCGAATATCCCAGTGCTGCGGGTTATGATCCTGCTTTGCAGGCAATGATGGGATATATGTACCTCACTGGGGAGCCAGACCGTGATCCGATGCTTTGCGGGTTGCCAATTATTGACTTGAAGGCGGGGGATGAAGCGTTCAATCAGGTGCTACTGGCGCTGTTGGACCAGCAGACCAATTCGGGTGGCAAGGAGATACATATATCTATGGTGCAGTGTGCCGCTTCCTGGTTGATTACCGCGCTGCCGCAGTTGCAATTTGTGGAAGATGAATCGAAATATTTCAAGCGCAGCGGCAACGAACACCGTAGTTTTATACCCTGCAATTGTTATCCCACGAAGGATGGGTATGTGTATTTGGCGATTGGGAATGACCGGCAGTGGGAAAAGCTGACCAAAATGACGCATTTCGAACACTTAGAAAAACCGGAATGGAAGACCAATCAGGGGCGTCATGCAGACAAGGACAAAATCTATGCCGATATTCGAACAGGGCTGGAATACTATACTACTACTGAGTTTATAGAGATTTGCACGGAACAAAATTTGGCGGTAGCGCCTGTCAATTCGGTTAAAAATGTGGCGGAACTTGATTTCGTGAAAACACAGATGCAACGCACGAAACTCCCTTCCGGAAAGCAGGTTTCCCTGTTCCCGGCGCCGGTCAGCACGGATTTCCTGATTGAGCGCGATAACCTGCTGAAATGCGCACCAAGGTTGGGGGAAAATAACGAAATAATTTACAGTGAAATAGGTTTGACTAAACAAGAAATTCAGATACTAAAAAATAATGAAGTGATTTAACATAACCATGGCGAACTTTTCAGAAATAGTAAATGCTCCGGCGGGCAGCAAATTTATCCTTCAAGGGAACACTGCCTTTGCCCTTGGAGTGGTGCATGCCGGTTTCCATGCCGTTACCGGGTATCCCGGAACCCCCAGTACCGAAGTGATTGACAAGTCATTGGCGTACGTTCAGGATAGAATCCAAGTGGGTTGGTCGGTGAACGAAGCGGTGGCGGTATCCACTGCGGTCGGTCACGCCATTGCGGGATATGATGCAGTGGTTACCATGAAAATTCCCGGTGTGTTTCAGGCAGCGGATGCCATATCCACATCGGCTTTTTTTACCGGTAAAGCCGGCGCAATCGTGATTTTCGCCGCCACCGATTATGTGCCGTCCAGTACCCAGCACGTCATTGATTCCCGGCACTTTTTCTATTCGTCACGCCTTCCTGTATTGGAACCGCGCAACCACCAGGAAATGTACGAAATCGCCTGGGTTGCGGCTGATATGAGCAGGAAATTCAATACGCCGGTTATTATATTAGCGTCCGGAATACTGACTCATTCCGAGGCTTTAATTCTCACAAAAAACCCGCGTACTGTACAACCACAAGAGCTTCTCGAAAACCTGCACGATTGGATGCTTTTGCCCAGCATCGCGAGGGCGAATTACAACAAGGTGACTCGGGAACGAATCCCCGCCATAAAGGAGTGGTGTGAAAATACTGATTTGGTTACTGAAACCCACGGGTCTGATGATTGGGGAGTTATTGTCAATGGGGAGGCTGAAATTATCGTCCGGGAGGCGTTGAAAATTGTAAATGCCGATCCATCGATACTTTCGCTTGCTATAACGAATCCCCTACCGGAAAACCGGATTAAAGATTTCGCCAAGAAAATCAAAGGCAAATTGTTCGTGATCGAAGACGGTCACCGGTTCTTGGAAGAAAAGATACGACTGTTGGGCATTTCGGTGATCGGAAAAGATGAACTGAGCGTCATCACAAACTGGACGCCGGAAGACGTGTTGGAATTCCTGTCCAATCAGATTGACATTCATTATACGCCGGACAAGAAGGACGTGGGAATAAAGCCGCTTCCGAGACCACCGTCAATTTGCCCGGGCTGTCCCTACAAAGCATTTGCCTTAGCGGCTGCAAAGCTCAAGAGAAGAGGGAAATTGTATGCTTCATTCGGCGACATCGGATGTTCGACATTGCTCTACTTCTTCGATGCGCTGGATACGGTATCCTGCATGGGAGCTTCGGATTCCATGCGGCAGGGATTTGTGTTGTCGCGACCGGATATGGCGAATCAGGTAATCAGTGTGATCGGCGATTCCACGGAATGCCACGCTGGCTTGGATTCCACCAGAAACGCCGTGTTCCGCAATGTGCCCGGGGTTAAGATGATATTGGACAACTATACCACCGCCATGACCGGTGGGCAACCGGCGCCGAGTACGGCAGTTAATCTCGAAGGGCAGCCACATAAATTTAGTCTGAAAAGAGCCGTTGAAGCGGAAGGTGGAAGAACGGTGGTGGTGGATGCGTTTGATGTGAAGAAGGTGGAAAAGGAACTAAAAAATGCACTCATGTTGGCTGAAGAGGGCACGTTTTCTACGCTGATTCTCGAAGGCGACTGCATTAAAGAAGTCGATAATAAACGGCTGATAAGGACAATAGAATTCGATTACGAGCTGTGTAAAGACTGTGATCTGTGCAATATCTGTCCCGGGATCGAAACGGATGCCGATGGGAAACCGCATTTTACCAGCCTATGCACTAATTGTGCGGGGAATAACCAGGTTTGTGTGCAGCGGTGTCCGTTCGATGCCATCGTGTTGCGGGAAGAGAAGGAAGAAGCCGGAGATACAATCCATCCTTTGACAGTGCCCGAGGAAATAGCAGCGGGGGATATCAGTAGTGACAGTCTACCGAAATCACTCCGTGTAGCTATTAGAGGGATAGGCGGCCAAGGAAATTTATTCTTCGGCAGGGTTCTGTCGGAAGTCGCCATGCGTACACCGTATTCGGAAACTCATATCGTCAAAGGCGACACCCACGGCATGGCGCAATTGGGCGGGTCGGTGATTTCCACTTTTAGCTGCGGCGAAGTGTTTTCCCCGGTGTTGGCGCCCAAGTCGGTGGATGTATTGGTGGTGATGGAAATCAGCGAAGTACTAAGACCCGGTTTCCTTGATCTGCTAAAACCCGGCGGCACTATAATCGTCAACAATTTCACCGCAGTGCCGGTAACTGCGAAACCGGAAGACTATCCCACCGAAAATGAAATAAAAAAAGTACTTAAAGGCTTTAAGGTCATCAATATCGATGCCAATAAATTAGCGTTTGAACTGGGAGACAAATTCGCCAGAACCGCCAATGTGGTGGTGATTGGATTACTATCCACCATAAAGCCTTTCAGCGACATTCCGGAAGAAATCTGGCAGTCCGCAATCCTGGCAATATCCCCAAATGACTTTACCAAATCAATAAATATGAGGGCTTTTAAAAAAGGTAGGGATTGTATGAATATGTAGTGACTGATTAAGGTTAAGCATAAATAATGGTGAATTAGTGAAATGCTAAAGAAGGTGATTAAGATGGCATTATTATGGGGAGGGATTGCATCTGTTGTTGCGATTCTCTTGGTCATTTTCGTATATCGTCCTTGGGCAATTAATTGGGGTGCAACGGATGCAGAAATAAACCGCACCATGCCGGGTGACGAGATAGTGCAGAATCCCTTATTCAATGCTACACGCGCTGTCACAATCAACGCACAACCCGAGGAGATTTGGCCCTGGATAATTCAAATGGGATATAAAAGAGCTGGATTTTATAGTTATGACAAACTTGATAATGATGGAATTCCCAGCGCGAATCACATTATCCCGGAATATCAAAATCTCAAAGTCGGTGATCTGATTCCGCTGAGTGCAAGTAGCAACGCCGAAGTGGCCGAACTATTACCAAACCGGTCGATGGTTTGGGTGTTTCAAGATTGTGGACCATGGTCCAATAACACATGGGCATGGGAGCTTTACCAAACGGACGAAGCGCATACTCGCATGTTGACGCGATTACGGGTATCCCTCGATGATTATAACATTATAATCAAGACTAAATTGGAGCTTTTAGAGATCATCATGATGCGTAAATGTATGCTCGGTATCAAACAGCGTGCGGAAAGTATGGCTGTATCCGATAATCCATAACATCGGATAGCAAAGATTATTGAGATTAGCATTATACCGAAAAGGAGAGCAAAAACGAATGGATAGCAAACAAAATCAGAGTCGTATTATAACCATAATCCGATGGATCGCAAGAATTGTAGGTCTTTTATATATAGCATTTTTCTTGCTAATGCTTATCGGAGAAGGGCTGTCGTCCTCACAGGAAACAAATCCATTGACTTTCCGCGCGGGATTGGCATTTGTGTTCGTGTTTATATATTTCGCTGGATTGATTTTAGCCTGGAAATGGGAAGGAATCGGAGGATGGGTTGCTATCGGTGGTACGATAGGTTTCTTCGTGACTATTCAAGAATATTCTTTGATGATTTTTATTATGGCAACCCCAGCACTGTTGTTCCTTGTTTGCTGGTATCTATCTCGCAGCCAGTTACAGATAAAGGAAGCGAATTGACAATTGACCAATAAGAACTCATAAGTCATGGATACAAACAACACCAAAATTCAATTTACCATCAACGGCAAACCGATGGAGATGACTATACCTCCTTCCATGTTGCTGATCGATCTGATTCGGGAAGAACTGGGATTGAAAGGGACCAAACCCGGTTGCGGGGAAGGGGAATGCGGAGCGTGCACAGTGTTGGTAAACGGGGATCCGGTTAATTCCTGTTTGTTTCTCGCCATAAACATCAACGGGAAAGAACTAACAACCATCGAAGGATTGTCCGGGGACAGTGAGGATCAACCGTTCGATCCGGTGCAGGTGGCGATGATCGAATACGGCGCCATCCAATGCGGTTTCTGTACCCCCGGGATGGTGATGACCATCAAAGCATTCCAGAATGAATGCGAGCTAAATAAAACAATTCCCGACCGGGAGACTATTAAACACGCACTGGCGGGTAACCTGTGCCGATGCACCGGGTATACCAAAATCATTGAAGCGGTAGAATCGTTGTTTCAGTGACAGATTGCTCAATTGCTTAATTGTCTCATTGTTGCATTGTTCGATTGTTGCATTGTTGTATGAAAAAAGGGTGGGAAATTGGAAAAGAAGTATTTGAAATTGAATGATATCGATGCGTATAAGACAGCATTCAAGCTAAGTAATTATGTATGGGGAATAGTGGTCAAATGGAAACATTTTGAAAGAAGCACCGTTGGTCAACAGTTTGCACGATCTGCTGATTCTATCTCAGCTAACATCGCAGAGGGTTTCGGGCGGTACACGAAGAAAGATAAAGTCAATTTCTACAGATACAGTGTCGGTTCAATAATGGAATCATTGGACTGGAACGAGAAATCTAAGAACAGAGAACTCCTGTCGGAAGAAGAATACAAACACATAATTGGAGAGCTTCAGAAGCTTCGCAGAGAGTTGAATCAACTTATCAAATACACGAACCAAAGATTATCGATTTAACAATGAAACAATAGAACAATCGAACCATGAAAGAGCTTAAAGTCATCGGCAAACCCACCCCAAAGCTGGACGCCGGGATCCGCGCCACTGGTCAAGCAGTTTTTGGGCACGATATTGTATTGCCTAACATGCTTCACGGCGCCATATTGCGTACTAAATACCCGGTTGCGGAAATCCTGTCGATCGATACATCGCAAGCGAAACGACTCCCAGGAGTGGTATGCGTCATTACCGCCGACGACGTGGACACCAATAACATCAGCTATAAACGCGACCATCCCATTTTGAAGAAGGGAACCGTGAACTGCATTCGGGATGAGATCGCCGCAGTGGCAGCGACGACCAAGGAAATTGCCGAGAAGGCTATAAGTCTGATTGAGGTCAAATATCGGGTGGAAGAGGGAATTTTTGATCCATTCGAAGCGTTGGAAGAGGATGCACCGCAAATCAACCAATTTGCTAAGGATAACGAAAATAAAAACATCGCTCATGCGTTTCATTATGAACACGGGAACCTTCAAGAGCAAAAAGATAAAAGTACCTGTATCGTAAAAAATCGTTATAACTTACCGCGAGTCACTCACTGCTGCTTGGGAACCTGCGCGATCACCGCCGATTATTCAACTACAGAGAACCGGCTCACATTGTACAGCGTGACTCAAGTCCCCTTTCTCTATCAACGGGATATAGCGCATGCGCTGAAAATGGAACCGTCGAACATTCGGATCGTTCAGCCGGTGATTGGCGGTGGTTTTGGGTCGAAGCTGGATATGTATCCCTATGAGCCAATCTGCGCATTGCTCGCCATGAAAGCGGGGCAGCCGGTGCAAATAGTCTTTAGCAGGGAAGAAGAATTCTTAGCGTCACCCACCAGGCAGCCGATGGTCATGGATATCACTACCGGTGCCGATAAGGATGGAAAATTTACCTTCCGGGAAGTGAAAATCATCAAGGATAACGGGGCTTATACTTCGTGGGGAGCTACTACTCCATTTGTGATGATGCAGACTTTTTCATCATTGTATCAGGTTCCGGCTTGCGTGTTTGATTCTCATGCAGTATATACCAACAACGTCTTTGCCGGTTCGTTCCGGGGATACGGTAATCCTCAAGCCACGTTTGCGCTGGAACGGAATATCGACCTGATGGCGGAAGAATTAGGGATGGATAAGGCTCAAATCCGTTTGATCAATGCCAATTTCCCAGGAGAAACCACTGGGCAAGGACTAATATTCCATACTTGCGGGCATAAAGAGGCATTGGAAACTGTGATAGAAAAGAGTGGTTACAACGGGAAAAGAGAAGAAAATAGTTCGGGCAGATTCAAGACGGGAATCGGGTTTGCTTCCATGTTGCATGTGGGCGGCGGTGCGAAAATCTATCGTTCGGACGGATGCGGCACCACGGTTAAATTTGACCCCTACGGGCAGTTGACGATCATCACCGGCTCCACCGAAATCGGACAGGGGTCGGAAACCGTGCTGGCGATGATCGCTTCTGAGGAATTGGGGGTTGACCTGGAGAAAATCCGGGTAATAAACACCGACACCGATATCAAACCCTGGGATGTGGGAGTGCACGCTTCCCGCACCAGTTTTGTAGCGGGAAATTCACTTTTAGGGGCTGTCAACCAGTTAAAAAATAATCAATTATCTCCGAAAGCCGCCGAGCTTCTGAAAACCGACGTAGATGACCTGGAATACGAAAATGGACTAATCAAATCACGTAACACCGGTGAGTCAATTAAGCTCGACAAGGTAGTCAGGGAAATACACTTCCGGGAACCCAATGAACTGTGTATCGCATCATATTACTACGAGCCGGGCAGTGAATTTCAGGATAAGGAATACAAAGGGCAGGTTTCCGGCACCTATGCCTTCGCCGCTCAAGCCATTGAGGTTGAAGTGGACACCGTAACCGGGAATGTGAAGGTCTTGGATATTTATGTGGCTCAGGATGTGGGTAAAGTGTTGAATCCGTTAGGATTAGCCGGGCAGATTGAAGGGGGAGTGGTGATGGGATTGGGGTATGCGTTGATCGAGGAATTAGTGGTGGAGAATGGTAGAGTGCTCAATCCCAGTTTCCATGATTACAAGCTCCCTACCGCTTGTGATATCCCGGACATCCACTTTTATCCGGTGGAAACCAATGACCCACAAGGACCTTACGGCGCGAAAGGGGTGGGCGAAGCGCCGCTGATTCCTACCGCTGCTGCCATTGCCAATGCAGTTTCTGATGCATTAGGCGTAAAGATAGACGGTTTGCCCATCTCACCTGAAAAAGTTATAAAGGCTTTAAAAAATAATAGCTAATATCATGAATTTCAACGTAAAAAGTCCCAAAACAACCGAAGAACTACTGGCAGTCATCGCTGAACACCAACGTGTCGATTTCAGAATCGGCGCTGGATTTACTGATCTGTTATTGGAACTTAAGAAACAGCCCGATGACGAACTAACGGTTATCAATCTAGCACAGTTAAGCGATGGCTGTTTCACATCTATCGCCACTTGTGATAAAGAGATCAGGATCGGAGCGCTGGTGACGGCAAATCAAATTGCTAATAGCAAAGAATTACAACCGCGATTTCCGGTGTTGTGTGATACGGCAAATCAATTGGCATCCAGGCAGATTCGGCAGGTGGCAACGGCGGGCGGAAATCTGTGTACCGCATCACCGGCAGGGGATATTGCCTGCGCCATGGTCGCCCTGAAAGCGCAGTGTGAGATACTGTCAACTAATGGAACCATTAGGGTTATTCCAATCGATGATTTTTTTCTGGGTGTGCGAAAAACCGATTTGAAGCAAGATGAAGTGCTTCGCAGTATTACCATCCCATTAAACCATGAAAATAAAAAAACCCATTCCGGCTTCATAAAAGTGGGCACTCGACGTTCCATGGAATGTGCCGTTGTGTCGCTGGCGTATCATATTCAGACAGACCAAGAGAACGTAATCACTCACGCAGGAATATCGATAGGATCAGCTGCCCCAACCATCAAGTTCACCGAGTCAGCCTGTGATTATCTACTTGGTAAGAAATTCATATCAATCGGACCATCCGAATCCGAAGCCTTCGCCACCAAAGTCCTGGAATACGCCTCCCCCATTTCCGATATCCGGGGTTCGGCATGGTACCGAGAACAAGTGTTATTCAACATAAGTAAAAGTATCTTTGATTTGTAATCCAGAGAGGTAACCATAACTTTGAACCAGACTAAAAGTGCTGACGTCGGGAAACCTCCCAAGATCATCAAGTTGACGCAAAACGAGAATCCCTTTGGTGCGTCACCGTTGGCTTTAAAGGCGATTGAAGAAGAGGTCCATTCCGTGTTTCGCTATCCGGATGTGTTGAACGAAGATTTAAAGAGCAAATTAGCTGAAAAATATGCGGTAACACCGGATAATATCGTGATATCAGCGGGGTCGGTGGCGTGCATGGACATGGCGATAAAGACTTTTGTGGGGATCGATGAGAATGTGGTTACCACAGAAAAAACCTTTGTCGCTTATCATTTGCTTTCCACCATAAACAGGCGAGAATGCCGGATCGCGGATTTAGTGGATAATACCGTCAGTTTAGACAATGTTCTCACGCTGTGTGATGAAAAAACCAGACTGGTTTTTGTTGCCAATCCCAATAATCCTACCGGAACGCTGTTTCACCACGATTCTTTGGTAAAATTTCTGGAATCAATATCATCCGATGTATTTGTGGTGCTGGATGAAGCGTATTCCGAATACGTCAACGATCCTGATTACCCACAATCCCTGCAATTGCAAAAGATTTTTCGTAACCTGATTATTCTTCGTACCTTTTCGAAAGTCTATGGGCTGGCAGGATTGCGAGTAGGCTATGCGATCGCCGATCCTGATGTTAGAGTAGAATTGGAGAAAAGAAAAACACCGTTTTCCATTAACCGAATCGCTGCAGCGGCAGCGTTAGCGGCATTGGATGATACGGATTACATCCAGAAATGTATTGCCATCAATGATGCAGAACGGACATCGCTTTTTAACCAGATGCAAGAGTTGGGATACAAGGTATTGCCGTCGCAGGCAAACTTCATTTTTGTGGAATTCGAGGATGAAAAAGAAAAGGACGAAACCTATCACCAGCTAAGAGGAGCGGGGATTTTGGTACGTCCGTTGGAACCATTCGGGGTGAAATTGGGACTGAGAATCACTGTCGGTCGCCCGGAGGAAAATCAACAATTAACCCAGCGTTTACGCAAAATAAAAGCACCGCTGTAATACAACTTCAGTTAATGTTATCGATAACATCAGACAATAATATTTTCACCATATTATACTGCAAAAAAATGATCGATGTCGCTAATTCAAATTCATTCTTTGGAAACTTATCAGCCAAAATTCACCGGCATCCTTTAGTTTCTTTATTGATAATTGCAGCAATATTACGATTATTCGCTGTTATTTTCGCTAAAGGATATATGGCGTCAGATGATCACTTCCTGGTGATCCGTGTAGTATGGAATTGGCTGAATAATATTCCCACTTGGTTTAGAGATGACACACCAATAGCACGAGGGATAGTATATCAATATTCGATATACGTCCTGATGTTATACAACTGTTAGAACAACATCAGATCCCTTTTTCCATCAGCCGCCTAGCTGATGCGGCGGCAATAGCATCGCTTGATGACACCGATTTCAATAAGGAATGTGCGTCCATCAATGACAGCGAACAGGTTCTACTATATAAAGAACTTAAAAACTTGGGATTCAACTTGACATTCCCGCATGGAAACTTTATATTTATAGAATTCAGCAAGCCCGGTGAAAATGAAAGAATCTATAATCTATAAAAAACGAGGGCATTCTGGTACGACCTTAAGGACCCTGTGGCGCTGAAATGGCAATTCGAATAACTGTCGGTCGCCCTGAAGAAAATCGGCGATTTGTTAAATGTTTGAAGCGGATGAAGTAGAATAACAGCCCTGGATTCGTAGTATCCGGACTACGAAATGATTATTAGGAAGAAATAATGCGAGAAATCGAAAATAAATACGAAGCAAATGTCGCGGCGGAAACAGAGGACATCAAACCACGCGAAAAACTACTTAAAGCAAAAAGTCTAAAGGAAATCTCTACCGAAGACCTGATGGCAATCATTTTGGGCCACGGTTCGAAAGAGAAGAACGTATTTGATTTGAGTAAAGAGCTCATTGAATATCTGAGGGATAATTTAGACAAAAACATTACAATTGATGATTTAACAAATTTTAAGGGTGTTGGTAAAACAAAAGCAATGCAAGTTGTTTCGGCCTTGGAGTTAGGTAGGCGATTTAAGTGGACTAAAGAGAAAATGAAAATCCATAAAGTTGGAAACGGCGAGCTGATTCAAGGCGATTGCCTACAGGTAATGCAAACAATTCCTGATAATTCAGTAATCCTGGCTTTCACTTCTCCCCCATATCATAATGCAATTAATTACGAAGAACAAATTGAAAAGCTTGAAGGAAAAATTAAATACTGGGAAAGAAAAGAGGTATCTTATGATTTTTATCTAACTTTCTTGATTGATCGCTTTAAGGAACTATATCGCATTATTAAACCAGGTGGTCATAATGTTGTTAATTTATCCCCAGTTGGTTGGAACGGTGTTCGTGTCCCATTACCATTTCATTTTGTAGGCTGGATGGAAGAGATAGGATGGCGCTTCAAAGAGGATATAGTGTGGGAAAAAACTGTGGCTCGGGACAGACGAAGCGGTGTTTTATTGCAGAAACCATATCCTGGTTATTATTATCCTAGTTTAGTTTCTGAATATGTCTTCGTTTTTCAAAAAATAGCGGGTAAAAAGAATCAAAACAATATTTATCATTCACGAACAAAAGAAGAAAAGGAAAATAACAAAATTGATTTATCAAACTATCAAGGGGAGTTAAGTAAAAACGTCTGGAGAATACGTCCAGTGGCTCCCCAAGAGAATATCCATCCCTGTCCTTTCCCTGATGAATTAGCAAGACGAATTATACAGTTTTTATTCTTATAAAGGCGATACTGTGATTGATATTTTTACTGGTAGCGGTGTTACAAATATTGTTGCCGAAAAAATGGGAC
>CBDVBD010000071.1:0-15865 GCA_965372135.1 uncultured bacterium
TACCCTTGAAAATTTGGGATAGATGTTGTATATTTGGTGTTTCGTGCGCTGACGCCATTTGTAAGATTATGCTTCTATCCTTTAGTACTGTTGAATTCGTGAGACATCCATGAAAGCTATTGTTCCAGCAGCAGGAATCGGATCACGGCTGAAACCACACACCTTAACTCACCCTAAAGTGTTGCTTCCGGTAGCCGGGAAACCTATTATCGGGCATATCATGGATCGGTTGATCCAAGCGGGGGTCGATGAAGTGGCGTTTATAGTGGGTTACTTGAAGGAAGCAGTAGAAACTTATTTGCGCGACAACTACACGAATATCAAGATGGAATTCGTGGAACAAGCCGAGCGCAAAGGACTGGCACATGCGGTGTATCTGGGGCTGAAGGACGAAGACGAGCAGGTGTTGATTATATTGGGGGATACCATTTTCGAAGCCGATTTAACCCCGATTGTGAACGGCAATACCTCGTCATTAGGTGCATGCACGGTGGAAGATCCCCGGCGGTTTGGGACCATCGAATTAGAAAACGAACAAGTGGTCCGGCTGGTGGAGAAACCCAAGGAGCCCAAATCCAACTTGGTGATCGTGGGAATTTATTATATCGCCAACAGCGGGTTGCTTAAAACCAGCATCGAAGAAATCATGGCGGAAAACATCACCGTGAAGAACGAATACCAAATCACCGACGCCCTGCAACGGATGATCGACCACGGTGAGCGAATAACTACTTTCCCCATTGATGGCTGGTTCGACTGCGGCAAACCGGAAACATTATTGGCAACCAATAAGCACCTATTGGAGAAGTTGGACAATTCCATTCCTGAAACCAAGAACTCGGTAATCATCCCTCCGGTGCGAATTCCCAAGAGCGCTACGATCGAGGGGTCGATTATAGGACCTTACGTCTCGCTGGGGGAAGAGTCCGTGGTGCAAAATTCCATTATCCGCAATTCCATCATAGGCGACAGAACCCGGGTGTCCAATGCGACATTGGACAGTTCCATAATCGGCATTCGAGCCGTGGTAGAAGGGTATTTCAAAGAACTTAACATCAGCGATTCGTCGGAAATCCGTTTCCGATGATTATGCTTTCTGAGTCGAATATAAAATAGGGAGCACATTATGCAAGGGAAACTTAGACTGTTCATATTGCTGATTGTTGTGATGTTGGGAAATGTGGCGTTGATTGCACATGCCCAAGCAAAGCCGTTTACTCAATTTCGTTTCGGGACGTTGAACCCTAAGGACGCTAAAAGCGGACTGATCCTGGGCGTCCGTACCGGACGGGATTTCGATAACATGATCATGGTGGGATTTTCGGCTGACCTGTTCTGGAAAACCTATACCGAAGAATCGGAGATCGATACCGGTACCACCCCGGGGGGAACAACAATTACCATTGTGCAGCGGGAAGTGGAATACAAAACGTTGCTGCTCCCCTTGATGTTTACCGCTGACGTAAAGATCCCGGTGGAGAACTCGCCCATCAGACCGTATTTCGGCGGTGGAATCGGCTACCAGTTGTTGTTCAATAAAGAAGAAAACTTCGTGGACGACGTCAGCGATTCCCGGTTCTACAGCGGATTCGGCTGGATGTTCGAACTCGGCGCTGAATACGTGATGAGCCCGCACACCGCTTTCTACTTGGAAGGATTCTATAACGGGTGTAAAGTCAAACGCGATAGCGACAGCGAAGCGGGTTTGCCAACCTGGGAGGAAGTCGACGTGTCCGGCTTGGGTTTCCGTGTTGGTTTGTCACTTCTAGGATGGGGCTTCTAACGCGAAGAACCACTTGAAAAGATAGGACAAAGCTATTAAATCATATGAGGAAGGAGTATAGTATCATATGAACAGACTTGAATTACTATTTAAGATTCAGCCGTTTATCGCCTTGGTCATATTTCTTCTACCTTTAAAAGCATTATCGTCCGATCCATTTGTACAATTCCGCATTGGAATGATGAATGCAGGGCATGCTAACAGTGCAATGACAATTGGTGGAAAGGCAGGACTTGATTTTGATCGAAAAATTAGAGTTGGCTTTTCAACAGACATATATAGAGCAGTTTACACTAAGACCAGTGCGAGAGTTGCAGGGTTTATGGATCGAGACATTGAAAATACTAGCGTAATACTGCCACTTATTTTTTCATTTGATATAGTGCTATTTAAAGGTAATTCCCCATTTGAGTTCTATACTGGTGTTGGAGTCGGCTACCAATTCCTGTTCAACAAAGAAGAGAATTATATTGAAGGGATTAGTGAATCTCGAACTTATTCTGGGACTGGATTCCAGATTGAAGCAGGACTAGAATATAAAATATCCGACCGACAACGACTCGCTTTTGAAGCATACTACAATGGATGTACAACGAATAGAACAGGTAAAAACAATTTCGGTCTTCCGATAGCCAAAGAATTTGACATTTCAGGATTTGGATTTCGAGGAGGAATGACTTTTCACATATAAAAATTAGATCCTTAGTCAGAAATTTAATAGAGAAAACAATTCAAAGGAGAATGAATGTCTGAATATTTATTTTCGTCAGAATCAGTCACAGAGGGACACCCGGATAAAGTAGCAGATCAGATTTCTGATGCGGTGCTGGATGCGGTGATGGCAGATGATCCAATGGGTCGTGTCGCCTGCGAAACGTTTGTCACCACCGGGCTGACCATCGTTGGCGGTGAAATCAGCACCAAGACCTATGTGGACATCCCACAGCTTGCCCGTCAGACTATTAAGGATATCGGATATGTACACGCCGATTACGGTTTCGATTATAAAACCTGTGCGGTGATGACTTCCATCGACCAGCAATCCGGTGACATCAGCATGGGGGTGGATCCCGGAGGCGCCGGCGACCAGGGCATGATGTTCGGTTTCGCCACCAATGAAACCCCGGAACTGATGCCCATGCCCATCAAGCTGGCGCACAATCTGACACAGCGGATGTCCTACGTACGCAAGCAGGGGATTCTGCCCTTCCTGCGTCCGGATGGGAAATCGCAAGTGTCTGTGCTGTATAAAAGTGGGAAGCCGGTAAGGGTTGAAACCGTGGTGCTTGCCGCTCAACATAGCCCGGACATCGAACGGGAGGCGTTGAAACGTGAATTGATCGATAACGTGGTGATGCCAGTATTGCCGGTGGATATGGTGGATAAGGACAACATCGTAATCCATATCAACCCCACCGGTCGGTTTGTGGAGGGCGGACCCCAGGCGGATGCTGGTTTGACCGGACGGAAAATCATCGTGGACACTTACGGCGGATATGCCCCGCACGGCGGCGGTGCCTTTTCCGGCAAAGATCCCACAAAGGTGGACCGCAGCGCTTCCTATGCGGCACGATGGGTGGCAAAGAACCTGGTGGCAGCCGGTTTGGCGGAACGCCTGACCATTCAGTTGGCGTATGCTATCGGGGTGCCGGAACCGGTGTCCATCATGATTAACACCCACGGCACCGGCAAGAAATCCGATGCCGAACTGGTTAAGCTAGTCAGGGAGAAATTCGATTTGACGCCGGGTGCCATTATCGAGCGCCTTGATTTACGCAGACCGATCTACAAAAAAACAGCCGCCTACGGGCATTTCGGACGGGAAGAAGAAGGATTCACCTGGGAACTGACCGACATGGTGGATCAACTGGGATAATGGAATCACATCGGGTCGTTAAGAACCCGACCTACAACCGATAGAATCAGGAGAGCAAATGCCATACGATATAGCGAATGCGGATTTAGCAGCGGAAGGAAAACGACGAATTCTCTGGGCGGAACATGATATGCCGGTTTTGGGAATTATCCAGGAACGGTTCGAAAAGGAAAAACCGTTGAAGGACGTCCCGATGGCGGCATGTTTGCATGTGACCGCCGAAACAGCCAACTTGGCGCGCACCCTGAAAGCCGGCGGGGCACACCTCCGGCTATCCGCATCCAATCCATTATCCACCCAGGATGACGTGGCGGCATCATTAGCGTTGGATTTTGGGATTGAAGTGTTCGCCAAGCACGGAGTGGACACGGAAGGTTACTACCAACACATCCATGCCTGCCTGGAACACAACCCCATCCTCACCATGGATGACGGCTGCGATCTGGTGTCCACATTGCACCAGGAATACCCCGATCAGGTAGGCAAAGTGAAATGCGGGATGGAAGAAACCACCACCGGCGTCATCCGGCTGCGGGCTATGCATAAAGAAGGTGTGCTGAAGTATCCGGTGATCGCAGTTAACGACGCCGATACCAAGCATCTATTCGACAACCGCTACGGAACCGGACAGTCCACCGTGGACGGAATCATCCGTGCCACTGATGTGCTATTGGCGGGTAAGACGGTTGTGGTGGCGGGTTACGGCTGGTGCGGCAGAGGATTTGCCAACAGAGTTCGCGGAATGGGCGCCAATGTGATTATCACGGAAGTCAACCCGGTGCGGGCGTTGGAAGCGGTGATGGATGGATTCCGGGTGATGAGCATGGCGGATGCAGCACCGATTGGCGAAGTGTTCTGCACCTTAACCGGCGATATTAACGTCATCCGGATGGAACACTTTGAACGGATGCAGGATGGCGCCATCGTCGCCAATTCCGGGCATTTCAACGTTGAGCTGGATTTGGATAGCCTGGAAAAGGCTGCCAATAAAGTGCAACGGGGCGTCCGGAACAACGTGGACGCCTTCTACTTGGGCGACAAGAAGATTTTCGTGTTGGCGGAAGGGCGGTTGGTGAACCTGTCCGCGGCGGAAGGACATCCCGCCAGTGTCATGGATATGTCGTTTGCCGTGCAATCTTTATGCTCCGAACATGCCTATATCCAAGACATGCCGCTGGGCGTGCATATTGTACCCAAAGAGATCGATCAATGGGTGGCGCGACTTAAACTTGACGCCATGAAAATCAAAATCGACACCTTAACCCCTGAACAGGAAGAATACTTAGCTTCATGGGACATGGGAACATAGAATGACTGTGTCTTATCATTAGGCACTCAGACCTTCAACAAGTCACTATTTCCAAGAAATAACCACAGGTCAAATCATGCGAAAAACACTGTGCAGCATGGGAAGCGCTGTACTTCTGGGGACGATACTTCTGGGAGCCGGATGTTCCTTCGACGAACCGATGAATCCCAGTTGGAACGTCCAACTAGTGATCCCACTTGCTGAACAGAGGTACAGTGTGTACGACTTGAAGGACTCTTCGGGGGGACCGGATTCGGGATATGGTATCGGGTTCCGGGACGAGGAGGATTCACTGCTGTTTTTCTTCTACTACGACACCTTCGATACCACCGAATTGGGCGACAGTCTATACGTACCGCCTCAACACGATTCGGTATCTTCGGGGTTGGAGAGTGCTTATTTCGATCCGGGGATAGATGATTCCACCGGATTCAGTCTGGGGCAAATCAACCCGGCAATTGCTCCGTTTCATCTCGATTCGATTCCGGTACCGCCCTTCAATTTTGGACCGACAGCTAAGGACTTAGACTCGTTGGAAAACCTGGAATATGTGATAGTGGATTCCGGATGGTTCCATTTTACCATAACCAACAACCTTCCGGTACCCATTGATTCGATACATTTCCAGTTTTTCTCCACTAATAATCCCACCAATATAGTAGTTGATAATTACTTATCTGAACCTATTCCGGCGGGTGGAGTATTTCGCGATTCGACGGATTTGCACGACAAGCGCATCGATCAACTGTTGACCGTGGAATTTACCGGGTATTCCCCAGGATCTACAACGCCCGTTTTGGTGGATACTTCCGCCAGCGTGATCATGGAGGCACGAGTGGGTCGGCTCAGAGCACGCGAAGCATACGGTTTTTTTCCAAATCAATCTATATCCAAAGATTCTTTTGTGGTCTGGGAAACCGAGCATATCATCCGAAGCCTGGGGATCGATCGGGGGATGGTGCGAATCGCCGGTGTAAATGAAACCGAAACCAGCGCCACAGTAACCATCCAACTCAAAAATTTTACAAACGAATGGGGTGATACGTTAGAAAGCGTGATTTATATTCCCCCGTCAAGTACTGTCATTGACAGCTTGGAGCTCGATGGATATACATTAGTGTTGCCCGATCCGCCATCGCGTCGACTTTATGTATATACCAAAGCTGAATTCGACGCCAGCAGTGATATGATACATTACAGTTCCGACCAAGAAGTGTTTGCCACTCTGGACATGGACACCACATACCTTGCTTTTATCGATGGGATAATAGATCCGGTAGAGTTTGTGATTGGTCCTGACGCGCAGAAAGTGGAGCAAATCCCGGTAGGCTGGGAACAATTGACCATAGCTGGAGCATCCCTCAGCTTACGGTTAAACAGCGACGTTTCTGCGGTTATCGAAACAGATTTCTACCTGTACGCACAACAACAAGGTGCGAATGTGGATAGCATCCGAGTGGAGGAAACCATCACCCCAAACCGGGACACTCTCATTGTCATTGACGGCTTGGAACGCCTGATTAACGCTCGACCGGATATGATTGTCATCGACGGCAAAGCCAGTGTCGGCGGTGATGTGTACTTGGAGGCGTCCAACTACATCGAAGGTAAAGTGACGGTAGATGTTCCTTGCACCTTTGCCCTGGAAGCCACCATGATCGAAGGCATCATGGAGACTAATAACGATTCCCTCTCTGAATCAGTCATAAGCGCGACTGTGGAAGCAACCCTCCTCAACCATCTGCCGTTATCCGGTCGAGTGCTGGTGCTGGCAGCACATGACTCCTTGTTATTAGCCGATAATCCTGCTGAGGCAGACACATTGATGAATGTCATAATTCCACAAGCTGTAATCGCCAATGGCAGAGTCCAGGAAGTAGCACAAGCGGAAATTCTTCTCAAGTTGAACCAGGAACAGATCGATATATTTCGCTCCACACCAAATTATATTCAATCCTTCTTCTATCTGGATGGAACCGGCGGTGACACTCTATCAGTATACAGGTCAGACTATTTAAGTTTCTCCGCCATGGCGACATTCGTCTTCGAAATTGACACAGAATAGCGAGGAAAGCATGCATAAAAGAACCCAAATAACAGTGGGGGTGATGGCGACAGTGCTTCTGCTGGGTGCAACCAGCGGTTATGCTTTCCTTGATTTTTCCGGAAGTAATATCGCACTGGGACGCACTCACAGTGTGTTTGACCGAGGTGCCTGGGTGGGACGTTGGAATCCGTCATTACTGGATCGACCAGGCGCACCGATTTGGAGTATGGAGCTGCTATCCTTTGGCGTGTTAGTGGGCAACAACACCCTGTCCCGGAACGACTACCAACGATTGTTCACCGGCGACGACGAATTCTGGGATGATGATGACAAAGAAGAAATCCTTTCTGAAATTCCCGGAAGTGCACTCCGGGGGTATTTAATGGGAAATTTCACCGGTATAGCGCTGTCTGTGAACCGTTTTGCATTGAATGTCTATGCAATAGGTGCTGGCAGAATCGGGATTCCCAAGGATTTCCTGAGATTGGCGCTTTACGGCAATGAGCTGAACCGGGAATACTCTTTTGAGGACATAGAAGGTACCGGATGGGGCGCCTTGTCGGTCGATTTCTCGGTGGGAAAAAGTCTTAGCTGGGATTTGTTCGACCAGTTTGCGGTCGGTGGCACATTCCGCTACATTCATGGCTTTGGTTACGCCGGTATAGAAAAAGCGGATGGCGGAGTAACTGTCACCGAAACCGGTGTCACCGGTTACGGCGATTTCGAATTCGGTTACGGCACCGTTGGCGACGGCGTTGGACTGGATCTCGCTGCATCCGCATTGTGGAACGAAAAATGGGAGTTCGGATTAACCCTGGGCAACATTATCGGCACTGTCACCTGGGATCTCGATTCCACCAATGTGTACGGTTTTGACATCACCAACGGGGAAATCGACATCAATTCTTTAGACGACGAGGACTATCTGAACAATCTGTTCAATCAGATGGACACCACTTACAGCGGTGGAACCGCCAAATCCCGGATGCCGTTTTACTTCCAACTTAACGCGGGATACCGGGTTAATGAAAAGCTAATCGCCACCGCTGAATATCAGCAGGGTTTCACCGCCAGACCCGGTGTCAGCAAAATCCCTCGATTATCCGTAGCTGGCGAATATCGACCGTTGCCCTGGCTGCCGTTGCGCACTGGAATGGCGGTAGGCGGGTCGTTTACTTTCGAGTGGGGTATCGGTTTCGGTCTCGATTTCAACAGATACAACTTCGACATCGGCGTCATCGGATTGAAAGGCATCTTCGGATCATCCCATGGAGTGGGATACGGCTTCACCAATCGCTTCATGTTCTGATCAATCCGAACACCAACACTACGTAAAACAACAAAAAGGCTTTTAGTGATACGTTCGCTTTCACTAAAAGCCTTTTCCTATTGTAACAAAGGACCTACACCGAGACAAATAACTATACCGGTAACCATTCCCAAATGGAAATCACTGTGTCACCCAGCTTACGGGATTTGACCAACGAAAAACCCGGATGATTGCTAACTGAAACCCTCTCGCGATGTTCTACCACTAACCACCCACCGGGAACCATAATCCCCAATTCAGCTACTGACTGTAGAATTCGGTGAGCAAGTTCAGAATCGTATGGCGGATCGGCGGTGATCACATCCGCCTGATGCCCCTGTGACACTAATTTCTTTAACACGCGAAAGGCATCGCCGGGAATTAACGTACACCATTCTTCGACCCCCATGATTTCGATATTGCTCCTAACCGCATATATGGCGCGCATGGACCGGTCCACGAAAAACACGTGATCGGCTCCCCGGGACAAGGCTTCCAATCCCAACGCACCGGACCCACAAAACAAATCGATGACCAACGCGTTCGAGATTCGATCCCCAATCAACCCAAACAGCACTTCCTTCGATCTGGCAGTGGTAGGACGAACTCCTTTCGGCACCCGTATATTACGCCCCGTCCACTGCCCGCCAGTGATTTTCACGATAATCCTCTATAAACTTATCCCCCGGAAAACACCATCCAGAAAAACGGCGGCTGGTCTTCAGCCGCCGTCACTCATGCCGGATGTATATCAGTGTTACCTCTTCTCGCTCCAGGACAAGTCCCCATTTTTGATTTCCCCGTGGTTGTCTTCCATCCTGACCCCAAAAACAGCACGGTACAACCCTCTTGGCTGTTTCTGATCCTCCTCCACAAGCGGGCAGCCGATGGTAATCCCCACCGTGTCGATCTTCACCACTTCATAGGTTTCTTCGAAGCTCACTCGGGGGAACAATTCCCGCACATTCTCCCTTCGCATCAAACGATCCACTAACGGATCTTGCACTAACCCGAAGATGGTCTTCTTCATGCGGGATTCATCATACCAAATCTCGATGGAATCGCTGGAGGTATTCGCCGCATGGTCGCTTTCCAGCCGGATATGATCATCGGGCAGCAGTTGATCGATCTTCTCATTAAAGAACGTAAAAAACAGGGAATCCTTGATCTCAACAAACCGAAGTGAATCTTTCATATTGGAAATCGAGGTGTCTTGGTTGATAACTTCCTGAGTCCTGGCAATAGCGTCACCACGAAACTTGTTAATTACTAGTTTTTGCAGCAGTGTGTCCTGTGGAATGGTGTCAGCCAACACCTCTTCGTGCACGATAGTGGTCACCAAACCATTCAAGGTAATCTTTACATTGACATCTAAGGTAAACGGTCGTTGTACCGTAGGACAAAGACCGATGGAACCCAACGGCTGCGACAGCAGGTAATCCTTGGAGGGTACTCGAACCGTATCGCCCTGAAGTTCCGTCAGCCGTAAGGAATCCAGTGTATGGACTATCAAATATGTGTCGGATTTTTTGGTGGCTCGTTCGAAAACATTGACCGGAGCATCAGCCGCGAATGCCCACCGGGATTCCGGCATAAAACTATAACGTGCATAGGGTTCAAGAGTCAAGATCACCGAGTCTTCGGTGACGTTTTCCCACGTGATGCGTTCCACATGAAATGAATCCGGAAAACCCACCAACAACGAATCCGCTTCACCGGGGACCAGGTTCAACCGCTCCCGTTCAAACTTCGCCGCAATGACTTCCATGCTGTCTTGGCGCATAAATTCGATGATAGTTTCCAACGAAGGCGTGTGTGTCTGGGTGACTTCCGTATACCGGCGGGAAGCTCGGTATACATCTTCCATGCACTGACGAGCTAATCGTGTGCGTGCTTGTTGTTCATTCCAGGTGGATGACGGCACATATATTGCCAAAAACAGCACGACGATTAGTATCAGGATGATGATTTTGAAAAGAGGTGACCCTTTAGCGCTGGGTGTTGCCATTGGTTGGCTCCGTGGTTATGGATTGGATGGAGTCTGTTCTAAACTATCGGGAACGTTGATAATAATCAGCGGTTTGATTTTTTCCAGGGTTTTGGGTCCGATGCCATAGACGTTTAGCAGATCTTCTGCACGGCGAAACGGACCATGGGTTGTCCGGTACTCCACAATGGCCTGTGCTTTCACTTTCCCGATTCCCGGCAGAGCAACCAACGTCCGAACATCGGCATCGTTAATCCCGATTTTGGTAAGAGCGGAATCCGGATGCAGCACAATTTGCGATTCATCCTGAAACACCACGATCAAGCTGGAATCAGCCAACGGTGGTACCGTACCGTGTTTGAAAGCTCGCTGGCGGTGGATCACACCTCCCAGCAAGAATGCCACACACAATAAAATCAGGAACAACCTGACCCCACGCATGGGGTCTGTCCATACCGCCACAGCATTTCCCCCTTAGAAAAATGCGTCCTTTACCTTCTTGAAAAAGCCCTTCTGACCGGCTTTGGGGCGGAAACTCTCCGAATCACGCAATGATTCCATCATCTGGCTCTCCTGCTCGGTGAGCTTGTCAGGGACATATAGGTTCACCTGCACCAATTGATCCCCGACGCCGGCGCCGCTCAGATGCTTGATCCCCTTGCTTTTCATCCGCAGGATCTTTCCCGGCTGTGTGCCGGGATGGATGGTCAACTTGGCGCGACCGGTCAAAGTGGGTACTTCCAGCATTTCGCCCAAAACCGCCTGGGGAATCGACAACTGCATCCGATACACGATGTCATCGCCCTGGCGCTCGAAATATTCGTGGTCCTTTTCTTCGATGACCACTATAATATCACCGGCTGGTCCGCTACGAGGTCCGGCGTTCCCCTGACCGCGCAGGTGCAAATAGTTGCCGGTCTTGACACCCGCCGGGACGTTGACCGACAAGGTAGTTTCCCCACGCACGATGCCTTCACCGGCACAATCGGAACAGCGTTCCGCCACTATCGTGCCTTCACCACCGCAAGTGTTGCAGGTGCTGACGTTAACGAAATTACCAAACAACGATCGGGACACCTGTCGGATTTCTCCGGCGCCACGGCAGGTGGGGCATGTCTGACGTTGGCTGCCTGGCTGAGCGCCCGACCCTCCACAGGCTTTACACGCCTTGTGTTTCTTGACCCGGATCTTCTTGGTCACCCCCTGCGCCACTTCCTCCAGTGTAAGCTTCAGCGTAATCTGCAGATCGGATCCCTTGCGTCGCCCCCCGCGAGCCTGAGCGCGACCGCCGCCAAATAAATCCCCGAACCCAAACGCATCCCCCATGACGGTCCGAAACAAGTCAATTGGATCGAAATCCATGCTGAAACCGCCGAATCCGGGACCAGCCGCACCGGTAGTAGCGGCATGACCAAATCGATCATACTGCGCTCGTTTCTGGGGATCGGTCAGCACAGAATACGCTTCGCCGACTTCCTTGAATTTCTCTTCCGCCGCCGAATCCCCTTTGTTTTTATCGGGATGGTATTTGAGTGCTAATTTCCGATACGCCTTCTTGATATCGTCATCGCCGGCATTGCGATCAACACCCAATACCTCATAATAATCGCGTTTATCCATCTATCTGTTTTTTAGTCGATTCACTAATATCTTCTCCACTCGTCTTCGGTTCCTTGACCGCTTCCTTACTCACGATCACCTTGGCATGCCGCAACACCCGGCCATTCATCAAATAACCATTTTCGTGCACGTCCACCACTATCCCCGGCTCCACATCGTCCCGCCCCACCGTCAACAAAGCATCGTGATAATCAGGATCAAACCGCTTTCCCAACGATTCCATCGGTTTCAATCCCTTCCCCTCCAGGATGCTCATCAACTTTTCCCTGATGAGTTCCACACCCTTTATCTGTGCTTCGCCGTCGGGAATCCCGTTCAGGAGCATCCGTTCAAAATCGTCAACCACCGGCAGTATGTCCCGAATCACACTTTCCCGGGCGGTACGCATCCACTCCATTTCCTCCTTATGCTTGCGTTTGCGGAAATTGTCGAATTCCGCCGCTTGACGCAGCATCCGGTCCTTAGTCTCCGCCAGTTTCTCTTTCAATACATCGATTTCCGTCTGTAACGATTTTACGGTAGGTCGGGGAGTTTTAGTAGAAATTTTTCCTTTGGGCTTTTTGGTGATTTCCGGTTTTTGAGTGGTGTTATCTCTTTGAGGCTGTTTATTCATAGGTTCTAAAAGTGCTGAATATTAAAAAAATCAATCCGTTAAATGTTTCGAAACCGCCCGAGCGGTATAATCGACCAACGAAATCAGTTTGGAATAATCCATCCGCGTGGGACCGATTACGCCCAACGTACCGTGTACATTCCCCACCTGATAATCCGAGGTCACCACCGATAGGGTCTTTGCCGCCGCATCCGGATTCTCTTGACCAATGGTGATTGAAATACCTTCACTTTCACTGCGCTTCTCGATCATGTGGATCACCACATCGCGGTTTTCGATCAACTCGATGATCGATCGCATTTTTTCGGTAGTGGAAAATTCCGGCTGGGACAGGACATTCACTGTCCCATCCACGAAATAATCACCCGGATCATCAGGTTGAAAAAATCGCTTAGTATCGTCAATAAAGAACCGGATAATCTTCGCTTCTTCGCCGGAAATAGGCTTTAATCGATCTTCGATAGTGTCGTGAATGACCTTAAAACTCAATCCAGTCAGGCGGGAATTCAGGTAATTGGAGGCGTTTCGGATTTGGGAATCCTTAAGCACACTTTCCAACTCCAACATAATAGTCCTTACAAAACCGGACTGAATAGTGATCACCACCAACAACTTACCTTCAGCAATCCTAATCAGGTCGATCTTTTCCAGAATTCCATCGCTGAACCTGGGGGAAATAATCACACCCAATAATCGGGATATTTTTCCCAAGGTTCTGGAGGTGACTTCCAATATCTGCTTTACATCTTTCCCCGGGATCTGGGAAATCTGCTGTACGATAGCATCCTTTTCCGGTTGCGGGATATCCTTAAACTCCATTAAATCATTTACATACACTCGATAACCCAAATCGGTGGGGATTCGCCCCGCTGAAGTATGCGGGTGGGTTAGTAACCCTTTTTCCTCCAGGTCAGCCATGGTGTTTCGGATGGTAGCGGGCGACAACCCAAGCTCGGAATGGCGGCGAGAGAGCACTCGAGACCCAACCGGAGTGGCGCTCAGGATGTAATTGTGTATCACCAGCCGGAGCACCAATTGTTCCCGCTCGGTCATATCCCTATTGTCTATCAATCGCATCACGAAATCACCCTGTCAACAAGATTCAAACCTTAAAATTACAAAATCTCCGGAGAAAAGTCAAGCGAAAACCAATCAGTCCGGCTACTCGGCGGTTTCCTTTTCCCGCCATTCCGCCAATTTATAATGCAGCCACCGGAGGCTGACTCCAAGTGCATCGGCGGTTTTGGTTTTATTGCCGTTGGCTTCTTCCAACGCCCTAAGTACGATTTCCTTTTCGTGCTCCTTTAACGTCCTCCTGCCCCCGGCGAGTTCCCGTGCCCTTGGAATAATCAGGCTTTCCAAGGTAATCGGTCCATCCTGGGACAACACCACCGCCCGTTCCAGCGTGTTTTCCAATTCCCGCACATTTCCAGGCCAATTGTAATTGTCCAACGCTTTCATCGCCGCCTGAGTAATCTTCTTCGGCACGGTGCCGCTACGGATGGAGAACATTTCCAGAAAATGCCGTACCAGCAGGGAAATATCTCCCTCCCGGTCTCGGAGCGGCGGCATTTCGATAGTGAGGACATTCAGCCGGTAGAATAAATCCTCCCGAAAATTGCCCTCTTCCACCTGTTTTTCCAGATTTTTGTTAGACGCCGAAATCAGCCGAACATCCACATGGCGGATTTCGGTATCCCCGACCCGGCGGATTTCACCATCCTGCAGCACCCGCAGCAGTTTCGCTTGAATCAGCGGCGGAATATCGGCAATCTCGTCCAAGAAAAACGTCCCGCCGTCCGCCACCTCAAACAACCCCTTTTTGTCACGAATCGCGCCGGTGAATGACCCCCTCCGGTGTCCGAACAGCTCGCTTTCCAGAAGCGATTCGGACAAATTACCGCAGAACTGCGCTATAAATGGTTTATCACGCCTGGGACCGTTGTAGTGCAGCGCTTTGGCAACCAACTCCTTGCCGGTGCCCGATTCCCCTTCCAGCATGGTGGAGATGTCAGAGCCGACTATCTTATTCAGCAACACAAACACTTCCTGCATGGCAGGCGAATTGCCGATGATTTCGCTGAATCGGTAGCGATCCTGCACTTCCTGCCGCAACTGGATGTTTTCTTCGCGTAACTGGCTCATCAACCGGGCATTCTCAATGGCGATTGCCGCATTGTTGGCGAAGGCGGACAGGAAATACAAGCTGTCTTGCGTAAAACGACTCCGGTCAAGACGGCTGTCCAAATATATCACACCCAAGACAGCACCCTTCAAGTGGAACGGCACACACACCGCGGACAGTATCTTCTGGAAAATCACGCTTTGGGCGCCCTGAAACCGAGGGTCGGTCTGAGCGTCCACCGTTAGCACCGGCTTCTTTTCGTTCACCACCTGCTGGACGATGGATGTAGAAATCCCAGTCAAATCCTGTGCCTGATCCTGAGTAATATTACGCGCCGTCCGGATACTAAGCTCGTTGTCCTTACCCACCAACACCAGAAATCCCCGTTCCGCGCTTAGGGTCTCCACTGCGATATCCATGATGCTTTCCAGCAGCGGATCGATTTCCTGAATGGAATTGATTTTCTGGCTGATGCGGTACAGAGCTTCACCCGCACCGGGCTGTAAAAGGCCTGACTCTTCCGAAGGAACTGAGGATTCCATATTTCACCAACATATGTATTTGTCAAGGTTTAATCATAATTATTGTGCAATCACCGTAAACGTTAAATCATCCGATTGGGCAGTATTGCTAAAAATATCCACAATTTCTAAGGTCCAATAATAATATACGGGACCTCCTGGTGCCGTGAGTTGTAAAGTATCAGTTACTGTTATCTGCGAAACATCTGGTGGAATAGCTAAAGAATCCCATACTAGATTACCTATATCGTCGAACACACGCACATTTTGGTGGAATTCAAATTGCCCCTCATAAGAAAACCAGTCCAGAGTCGGTGTCTGAATCACCTCAGCAAATCCATCAGGACCTACAATTATAGGTGTTTCCAAAAACCGAATCACATATTGCGATTCAGAATTGTTAACACCACCATGAAAGTCAATCGCAATTAAATGGAATGGTCGCCCAATAGTACTTTCGATAACCGTAGTATCAAACGCAGAACTTGGAAAATTTCTGGCAAAAATATCAGATATTCCAATGGTTTGTACATAAAATAAATAATCTAAAGTGTCCTCTTCAAATAACGCTAAAATAGAATCTCCAGAAGTACTTCTATCCAAGTCCGTAATCTTTGCTGTGATATTTATATAAACATTATTTTGGAGTGGTTGCTCAATATTATGGGAGGTTAC
>CBDVBD010000072.1:0-15787 GCA_965372135.1 uncultured bacterium
TTTTACAGTTACACCAATATGGTTGATATCAACCACGCTAAAATCTCGTTAGTTAGTGCAATTCCACAATCTGGATCGATCAACAAATTCCTCTGCAAAACGCACGATTCGTAATTATTGTAATATCAATTATATACAAAACTCATGATTTCCACCCCAACCCTGGCACAGTACTTGCTATATTAACTACTGAAGCCAGTCAGCCCAACGTCTGTCTTTCTCAACAAAAGCCTCCTTCGCTTTTCGATGATGTAACCTCCGAAATCTCCATTTGCCCGAATGGAGAGGAAGAAACCCGCTTAACGGCGAGTTTCTTTTCTCATTCTTTGTTCTGTAAGTCTTGTTCCGACTCGTCGGAATGTGATCTGCCAGATCTTGGAATAGCACCACAATTCATTTGTTCCCGCCAGGTTTCAATCGAAGAGTAACCTGGCGGCTAGGAGTAACACCACATTTCAATGTGGTGTTCTGAAGAAACAACCACGTACCCTATTCGCTTCAGCGGTTTACCTTTCAGTGGTTTCAGAAGTGTGATTGGGCAACATTCTTAATTCTTAATTATTACGGATAATAGAAATCATCGGATTTCGTCGTTGATTTCCTCGAATTATTTTCGTAACTTTTAGGATTAAATATTTCTTAGTCGATAATTTAGAGGTAACCACCACGAAATCCCTTCTCCGATTACTTCCCTACTTAAGACGTTACCGTAACCAATTATTCTGGGGTCTTTTATGTGTAGCGATTGCCGACCTCTTTGCCGTCGTCGCTCCCTGGATACTGAAATACGGGGTGGACTGGCTGGAAGCCGGGGTCACGATTCGCCGTATCGGTGTAATCGCTATGGTACTGGTGCTGTTGGCGCTGGTGGGGGGAATATTCCGCTATTTTATGCGCCGGAAAGTAATCGGAGTATCCCGATTAATCGAGCAGGACGTCCGCAGCGACCTGTTCCGCCATCTAACAACCCTGCCACAAACCTACTACAACCACACCCGCACCGGTGATATCATCGCTCGCTGCACCAGCGACCTCGACCAGGTTCGAATGGTGTTGGGACCTGGCGTGATGTATCCGGTCAACACCGCAGTATCCATAATTTTATCGGTGGCGATGATGTTGTGGATATCGCCCGGCTTGACGCTCTATGTCCTGTTAATCGGACCGGTAATTTCCGTGTCGGTGTACATTCTCGGTCAAAAAGTGTACCGTCACACGGTACTCATTCAGGAGCAATATTCCAGTTTGAATGATTTCATCCAGGAAAACCTATCCGGAGTGCGGATTGTGCGGTCTTTCTTGGCGGAACAATCTCAGGAAACACAATTCGACGGATTGAACCGGGAATACCTGAACCGAAACGTGGCGATGGTCCGCGTCCAATCGATGTTTTTACCCCTGATTTTTACCTTGTTCTCAGTGGGAACTGCATTGATTCTGTGGTTTGGCGGTCGGAAGATTATCTTAGGGGAATTGTCACTGGGGGATTTCGTGGCATTCATCGCATATTTGGGGATATTAGCCTGGCCCATGATCGCCTTGGGGTGGGTGGTAAACCTTTACCAGCGCGGTGCTGCATCCATGAACCGCATCAACCGAATCCTGGACACCGAACCGGAGAATTACGCTGGCGCTGAAGCCCGGCAAAATGTATCGGTGGAGGGCGACATCGAATTCCGAAACGTGTCGTTCAAGTATCCCGGCACCGACCGATGGGTACTGCGGAATATCAATCTAACCATTCCCAGGGGAACCAAGCTGGCGCTAATCGGTCGCACCGGATCAGGGAAATCGACCTTGATCTCCTTGATCACCCGGTTGTGGGATGTCACCGAAGGGGAAATCCGTATCGGTGGAATACCAATTGACGAATTTCCGCTGGAGAAAATTAGGAGCGCCATCGGATTCGTACCCCAGGATTCGCTGCTTTTCTCCACTAACATTAAGAATAACATAGCGATGGGTAAACCCAATGCCGATGATGATGCCGTGGAGAACGCTGCCGCCGTATCCGGTATCCATCCCGAAATTCAACAGTTTCCCAAAGGCTACAACACTCCCGTCGGCGAACGGGGAATCACATTATCGGGAGGACAGAAACAGCGCACAGCCTTAGCCCGCGCGGTACTGAGGCAGCCGGAAATCCTGATCCTTGACGATGCATTGTCCAGCGTGGATACTCAGACCGAGGAAGTGGTGCTGGAGCAGCTCAAAAATGTAATGGCGAACCGCACCACCATGATGGTGGCGCACCGGATTTCCACCATCCAGGATGCCGACCATATCATCGTATTGGAGGATGGCGAAATAGCCGAACAAGGCACTCACAAAGAACTGCTAAAATTGGGCGGTTTGTATGCCGATTCCTATCGAAGACAGCAGCTTCGAAAAGAACTGGAGGCGATGTAGTGCAGGGCGACTCCCAATTCGAAGATGATGTTTTAGGGAAAGCATACGATGCCCGGTTGGTGAAACGGTTATTGCGTTACCTCCGCCCCCAGCGTGGTCGCATTATGGTGGCGGTGATGGTGCTTCTTGCGGTGTCGGTATTGGACTTAGCGGGGCCATTATTGACCAAAATCGCCATCGACCGGTACATCAAACCCGGAGCTCAAGTGTCCGCTGTCACCCAGGCGGATGTAAATATTTCCCAATCCGCCGGAATCGCGGAATCCATGACCAAAAACCGCGCCATTCGAGGATTGGGATTAATCGTACTCCTGGTATTGGGAGTGGCAGTGGTCACCGGCGGCTTGCGCTATTTCGAAATGTACATAACCAACCTCACCGGTCAGCACATCATCTACGACATGCGCAAAGAAATCTTCCACAAGTTCCAACAGCTATCGATCCCCTACTACGACCGCAATCCGGTGGGACGACTGATGGCGAGGGTTACCTCGGACGTCCAGGCGTTGTACGAAATGTTTACCCAGGGAGTAGTGGCGATCGTGGGGGATCTGGTGACCTTGGTGGGCATTGTGGTGATCATGCTGCTCTTGAATTGGAAACTGGCGTTAGCGACGTTCGTAGTACTTCCGGTGTTGGTATGGGCAACTTTCCTGTTCAAAATTCGTGTCCGAGCCAGCTACCGGGATATCCGCAAACGGGTGGCTGAGCTTTCCGCATACCTGCAGGAGCGAGTGGTGGGCATGAAGGTTATCAAACTGTACAATCGCGAGAAACAAAGCCAAAACGAATACGATGAAATCGGCAAAGGTTTGATGGGAGCGCACTTAAAGGCAATCCGGTACTTTGCCCTATTCTTTCCCGGGGTGGATTTCCTGTCGGCGGTGGCGTTGGCAATCATCCTGTGGATCGGCGGCGGCATGATCCTCCGCGATGCGTTGACATTGGGTGTCCTGGTGGCATTTATCCAATACGCCGAGCGATTCTACCGGCCGATCCGCGATTTGGCGGAAAAGTACAACATCCTGCAAGCCGCCATGGCAAGTTCGGAACGGATTTTCCGGCTGCTGGATCAACCAGTGGAAATCCCCCTGTCCGATAACCCAGTGGCGCTACCCCCTAACCCTTCGGGAATCGAATTCCGCAATGTCAGCTTCAGTTACAATGAAGATACCGAAGTTCTCCATGACGTTTCGTTCCGAATCCGTGAAGGGGAACGGATAGCAATTGTAGGAGCGACTGGAGCCGGCAAAACCACCCTGATGAGCCTGCTGGTGCGATTCTACGACGTCCAACAGGGGCAGATATTGTTGGATGGTGTTGATATCCGTGATCTGGATCCCGCCGTACTGCGCAGCCAGGTCGGACTGGTGCCGCAGGACGTATTCCTGTTCGCCGGCGATATCGAAGGGAACCTGAAACTGGGAGTACCGGATGCCGATTTCCAGGCAGTGGAAAATTCGGCACTGCAGGTCAACGCCGACCGCTTTATCCGTAAGCTGCCGGAAGGGTATCAGGAGCCGGTAATGGAACGGGGAGCTACATTATCCGCCGGAGAACGGCAGCTTATTTCGTTCGCTCGAGCTCTGCTGTTCGATCCCCGAATCCTGGTGCTGGATGAAGCGACATCATCGGTGGATACCCATACCGAAAGCCTGATACAGGATGCGGTGGGAACCCTGATGGAAGGACGAACCTCGGTGATTATCGCACACCGGCTGTCCACCATCCAGAAAGCGGATCGGATTCTGGTATTCCACTACGGCAGATTACGGGAAGAAGGCACCCATAAGGAGTTGATGGAAAGAAAAGGGCTGTACCACAAGCTATATCAACTCCAATATCAAAATGCAGCCTGATTCTCCTATGTATATTTTCTAAAATATTCTTGACATTACGCGGAAAATGACGTAGATTTTAAGATTAGATGATTCTTACCTATCATGCCCTCGAAAAATCCTAACCCTAATAATATCAATGACTGATACCACTAAAAAAGTCACTCGGATTACAAAGCAGATAGTATCCCGATATACACCGGTAAAATTGAACCGATTTTCGTGGGTATTGTGCCGATTAATTGACCTGAGGATCATCGAATAGATGGCGGATTCATCGGACATTTTGGGAGTGATACCAGCCCGTTGGGGTTCCAAACGCTTCCCCGGAAAACCATTGGTAAAATTACATGGCAAAACCTTGATCCAATGGGTGTGGGAACGAGCCGTCCAGGTAAATGGAGTGTCTCAGTGGCTGGTAGCCACCGATGACGAGAGAATATCGCACGCCGTCCGGGCATTTGGTGGGCAGGCGTTAATGACGTCACCGGAGCACCAGTCCGGAACCGACCGGATCATCGAGGTGATCCAGCACTATCCTCACCAAATCGTAGTGAACATCCAGGGGGACGAACCGCTTCTTAATCCTAAGTCGGTGGAGACCATCATCCAGGCGTTGGAGTCAGATCCCGAAGCTGCCGTAAGTACCGCTGCATTTCCGATACGAAGTATAAAAGAGTTGGACGATCCCAATGTAGTGAAAGTCGCGGTAAGCAAGAACCATCGCGCCTTGATGTTTACTCGCGCGGCAATTCCCCATGTCCGCGACCAGTCCACCCGGTCAGAATGGACTAACCTAAGAATCCATTATCGCCATTTAGGCGTGTATGGTTATCGACGGAAAGCGTTACTCACATACTCCCAATGGAAACCAGGTCCGTTGGAAATGGCGGAAAAATTAGAACAACTACGCTTTTTGGAACACGGTGTAGTGGTGGCTTGTCCGCTAATTGAGGACGGCTCGCCGGGGGTGGACACACCGGAAGACCTTCGTAATATAGAACGATTATTGCCCCATTAGACACCTTTTTACTGTGGCAATCCCTGCCACGGAAAGGATGCCTGAATGCCTCCCCGTAAGCGCACAAAGTATATCTTTATTACCGGAGGAGTAGTATCCGCCCTGGGGAAGGGAATCACCGCCGCCTCAATTGGTCTGCTGTTGAAATCCCGGAGTTTGAATGTGACCATCATGAAGCTGGATCCCTATATAAATGTGGATCCGGGGACCATGAATCCCTTCCAGCACGGTGAAGTGTACGTTACGGAGGATGGCTCTGAAACCGACCTCGACTTAGGACACTACGAGCGATTCATCGATACCAACATGGGTCGCAAAAACAACGCCACCACCGGGCAGATCTATGAAACGGTAATCCGCAAAGAAAGGAACGGCGACTACCTCGGGGGCACGGTGCAGGTCATCCCCCACATTACCCAGGAAATCCGGAATCGCATCCTGCAAGTATCGGAAAATCACGCTAAAATCGATGTGGTGATTGTGGAAGTGGGCGGTACCGTGGGCGATATTGAATCCCTGCCGTTTCTGGAAGCGATACGGCAGTTTTGCCTGGAACACGGTCGCAGTAATGCCATTGTGATCCACGTGACGTTGGTGCCCTACATCGAGACCGCGGGGGAGGTCAAGACCAAACCCACCCAACACAGTGTCAGACAGCTTCGGGAAATCGGCATCCAACCGGACATCCTGATCTGCCGCACCACAGAACGGCTGCCGCGACCGGTTCGGGAAAAGATTGCGCTGTTCTGTAATGTGGCGCCCAAGGATGTCAAAGAAGCGTTGGATGTCGATTTGGTGTACAAAATTCCGTTGAACCTGGAAAGGGATGGATTAGGGGATAACATATTATCGAAACTCCGCCTTAAAGCTCATAAACCGGATCTAACGGAATGGCGGGAATTGGTACACAAAATCGAACACCCCAAATACACTGTCCCCATCGCCATCTGCGGAAAATATGTACAGTTGAAAGATGCTTACAAGAGCATCATCGAATCTTTCGTGCATGCCGGAGCACCCAATAACGCCAAAGTTGAACTGCGCTGGATGGAATCGGAGGACATCGAACGGGACGGACCGGATAAATACTTAGAGGGTGTTAGTGGGCTGCTAATTCCCGGCGGATTTGGAGTACGGGGGATCGAAGGAAAGGTAATCGCGGCAGAGTATGTCAGGACACATAACATCCCCTTCTTCGGAATCTGCTTAGGTCTACAGTGTGCCGTGATCGAATTCGCACGGAATGTATGCGGCTTGAAAAACGCCAACAGCAAGGAATTTTCCCCACGGTGCCGCTATCCGGTGATCGACCTGATGGAGGAACAGAAGAAAATCCGGAAAAAGGGCGGCACCATGCGCTTAGGCACCTATCCCTGCTTCCTGCAAACCAGCACACTGGCGCATAAAACGTATGGAAAAGATGCCGTCACCGAACGCCATCGTCACCGGTATGAAGTGAACAACGCCTTCCGGGACACCCTGACCGAACACGGCATGGTGTTAAGCGGAATCTGGCCCGAGGGGGACTTGGTGGAAATTATCGAAATCCCCGATCACCCATGGTACATGGCGGTACAGTTCCATCCTGAGCTGAAAAGCCGCTTCACCAAACCGCATCCCATCTTCAGGGATTTCGTAGCAGCGGCAGTCAAGAAACACTATCCTGAAGCGGTTGCAGACGAAATAGAACCGACATCATAACTTGAAGGTTACCTATTGCAGCAAACAGTAACAATTACCGATACCATCACAATCGGCGCCGATTATCCCATCGCGTTGATTGCCGGTCCCTGCGTGATCGAATCCGAAGCGATGATCATGGAGACAGCAGCAGCCGTTAAGGAGATATGCCAATCCCGAAACATCCCGTACATCTTCAAGTCGTCTTATATCAAAGCCAATCGGTTATCCAGCGATTCCTATCGGGGTCCGGGAATTGAGAATGGGTTGAAGAGTCTGAGGGCAGTGAAGGAACAATTACAGTTACCGATATTGGTGGACATACACCAACCATCTGAAGCGCCACCTGCAGCAAAAGTAGCGGATATCCTGCAGATTCCGGCATTCCTATGTCGGCAGACGGAATTGCTGGAGGCAGCAGCAGAGACCGGTTGTGCGGTCAATATCAAAAAGGGACAGTTCTTAGCGCCGGGGGACATGATTCATGCGGTGGAAAAAGTGCGAAAACGGGGGAACCACCGGGTGATGGTTACCGAACGCGGCACCCATTTCGGGCACCGTGACCTGGTGGTGGATATGCGGGGACTATTGGAATTACGAGCCACCGGTTGTCCGGTAGTGTTCGACGTCACCCACAGCGTGCAAACTCCCGGCGGGGAGGGCGGCGCTTCCGGCGGGAACCGCCAGTATGTACCGATACTTGCAAAAGCATCCTTGGCAACCGGGTGTGTCGATGCATTGTTCCTGGAGGTACATCCCGACCCGGCTCAAGCTAAAAGTGACGCAGCTACCCAATGGCAGTTAGACCAGCTTGAAGCATTATTAACCCAATTGCATCCTTTCTTAAGACAGTAATCCTTATGCCTGATACCTGGCGAAAAATAGGCTTCGTCACCCATCCGGTTTTCCAACAGCATCATACCGGTCCCGGTCATCCGGAAAGCCACCACCGGCTGTCTGCCATCGAAAAGCACCTGCAGGACACTGGGTTAGTCAATCGTTTAACCGTCATTGATCCTCCGGAAATCGACTGGGAAAAACTGTCTCCGGTACATAACGCGGAATATGTGACAGAAATGCTGGATGTCTGCCGTTCCGGTCCCGGATATATCCCCTCCATGGAAACGGATGTTGGTCCCGACACCGCGGAAGCTGCGCTACGAGCTGCCGGAGGTTGCATGACAGCAGCAGACATGGTGATAGATGGGAAATTGAATGCGGCATTCGCAGCGGTACGCCCACCCGGACATCATGCTACTAAGAATCTGGCAATGGGCTTTTGCCTGTTCAATAACATCGCCGTAACCGCCAGCCATCTCTTGAACCGCGGAGTAGCGCGCATTCTAATCCTCGACTGGGACCTACACCACGGAAACGGCACTCAGGCGGCGTTCTACCATGACCCTCGGGTACTGTTCGTCAGCCTGCACCAGCGGGGATTATATCCTGCCGGATCGGGCTCAGAATCGGAAAGGGGAGCTGGGGATGGCGACGGATACAATTGGAATATTCCCCTAATCCCGGGAACCGGGCATGACGAAATCCTGGAAATCTTTCGAGATCACATCACTCCACGTGTGGAGGATTTTCAACCTGAATTTGTGCTGATATCAGCCGGATTTGACGGGCATCGGGATGACCTATTGGGCAATCTGGGCTGGGAAGAACGCACGTTTGCCTCAGCAACGACAATCGTACGAAGCTGGGCGGAAGCCTCCGCCCAAGGACGCATGGTAGCTATCCTGGAAGGGGGTTATAATATCACGGCGCTACCGCTATGCGTGGAAGCGCATTTAAATGTACTTCTGGAACCCTGATGACCGCACCAAACAATTGGGACATCCTGCGACTGAAGGGAATGGTGTTCCAGGCTCGGCACGGTGCCCTGAGCCCGGAACGCGAACTTGACCAGCGCTTCGAGGTGGATTTGACAATCCTGGGCAATTTCCAAGCCGCCGCCGACAGCGACAACTTGCAGGACGCCGTCGATTACCGGACCCTGCATCAGGTCGTCAAACAGGTGATGGGAGGACCGTCGAAAAACCTGCTGGAAAGCCTGGCGGAGGACATCGCCCGGGAATTACTGGCGCTGAACCAGTTCGACGGTGTCACGGTGTGTGTCCGAAAACCAAACATCCCCTACAACGCCATCATCGACAGCGCTGAAGTGGAAATCACCCGGTGGCGGAATGAAAGCTGAACGGGTATTCGTGGGAATAGGATCTAACCAAGGAGATCGGAAAGCCAATATATATTACGCCCTGCAATTGATGCACTCCTCACCCTCGGTTAACCTGGTAAATACTTCGGAACTATATGAAACCGAACCGGTAGGAGTAAGTGAACACCCTGATTATCTGAACTTGACTGCCGAAGTTAGCACGACATTGAGTCCGCAACAGTTGCTGGAGTTGTTACAAGATATCGAAAATAGATTAGGGCGGGAAAATCGTGGAGACCTGACACCGCGACCCATCGATCTGGACATCCTGCTGTATGGAAATCACATCCTTGAATCCGAAGCATTAACCATTCCCCACACTCGGATGATTGACAGGAGATTCGTGCTGCAGACCTTAGCAGACTTGAACCAGAATCTGTCACATCCAGTAACCGGGAAAACCATTGTACAGCATCTCAAGGAAAGCCAAGACCATTCCCGGTGTGAAAAATTCAACGGTTAACACACAAAAACAATTGGATACAATAACTATTAATAACAAAATCGTCACATGGCGAGGAGGAAAATAATTCCGGTGGCGTACCGATACATAGCTATTGAAGGAGTGATAGGAGTCGGGAAAACCAGCTTAGCGCACCTGTTAGCGGAACGCTTAAATGGGCGGTTGGTGATGGAAAAACCCGAAGAGAACCCATTCCTGGAGGATTTCTACCGTAACTCGGCTGCCTACGCCTTCCAAACCCAGATATTTTTCCTGCTCAGCAGGTACAAACAACAGAAGGAATTCCCCCAGCAGGACCTGTTCCATCCCATCACCATCGCCGACTATCTGTTCGCCAAGGACAAAATCTTCGCCCACATCAACTTAAGTGAAAACGAACTGGTGTTATACGACCACATCATAGAACTGATGGAGCCCGGGATACCCAAACCGGACTTGGTCATATACCTGCAATCCAGCACCGACCGCTTGATGAAAAACATCAAAATCCGCGGTCGCGATTACGAAAAACCGATGACGGAAGAATATATCCGCACCCTGAACGAAGCCTATAATCATTTCTTCTTTAACTACCACGAAACCCCGCTGCTGGTGGTGAATTCCAGCCGGATTGATTTCGTGAACAAGGAGAAGGACCTGGAAAATCTGATTGATGTAATCACACGTCCCATCTCCGGAATCAGTTATTACAACCCGGAAACCACAGAATAAACGAGGAATGGGATGCTGCTGCGCACACTGCTACTTCTTATCGGTATATTCCTAATCTCACATTTCTTAATCCGAACCCTGAAGGCATTCTTCCGGCAGGTCGGAGGAAAACAACCGCCGCCCAAAGTACCCAAACAGGAAAAAACGCCAACCCTGCAGTATCGAAAAGAAGACGTGGAAGATGCGGAATTCAAAGATATTTCCGAGAATGAGGACTCAGAGGAGCCACCTGACAAACGCTAAGTAATAAAAAAATGAAACGACAGGTCACAACATCCAACGCCCCCGCTGCAATCGGACCATACAGTCAGGCAATAACCGCTGCCGGAACATTGGTATTTACCGCCGGGCAGCTTGGCAGTGATCCGAACACGGGGGAAATGGTGGGCGACACGGCAGAAATCCAGGCACGACAGGCGTTACAAAACCTGATGGCAATATTGAAAGCTGCCGGTTCCGGACCGGAACATGTCATAAAATGTACCGTGTTCCTAACGGACATGAACCACTTCGCAGAGGTCAACGAAATATACGCCGAATTCTTTCCCCATCCCCCGCCGGCACGATCGGCGGTGGAGGTTGCCCGGCTGCCCAAGGATGGATTGGTCGAAATCGAATGCGTGGCACTGGTTCCGTGAACATCCCAACCAGATCATTGGCAGTGGTGATCCTGGCTTGTTTAGTCACGACGATCCTGTGCCAGCCTATACATGCCGCGGATACCACTACCACCCAGCCCAAAGGCAAATCCCCCTCCGGTGCGTTACTGCGGTCACTGGTCGTGCCTGGATGGGGGCAATTGTATAATGGGAAATACCTGAAAGCACTGGTGTACGCCGGTGCCCAGGTATCATTCGCTTATGCAATACATGTCCAGAATAACCGTTATCACTACTATCAGAACATAGACCAGGATTATCTGGCGGAATTCTACCGGGACGATCGCAACCGCATGTGGTGGTGGTTATTCGGCGTCACGTTATTATCAATTGGTGATGCCTATGTGGATGCACATTTATGGAACTTCGACGTCAGCGACGACCTTTCCGCCAGTATCGGCCCGAAATTCGATCCGGAAGATCGTCAAGTAGCGATAACCTGCACCATCCGGCTAAACGTACACCAATAATGAATTAAACATTTAGGAACAGCCATGGATCGAGATACCGCATACCAGTTGGTCAAAACCCACGTCAAGAACAAGAACCTCCGCAAACACATGCTGGCGGTGGAAGCGGTGATGAAGCTGCTGGCTGAGCGACTAAGCGAGGACGTGGATGAATGGGGATTGGCAGGCTTACTCCACGATCTGGATTACGACCAGACCGTGGATGATTTCCCCAAACACGGCTATGTCACCCAGGAAATCCTGGAACCGTATAACTTGGATCCCAGGCTTCTGTACGCCATTAAAGCCCATGCCGGGCACGTACCGCGGGAAACCCAGATGGATCGCGCCATTTATGCTGCAGACCCCATCACCGGATTGGTAGTGGCAGCGGTGCTGATGCATCCCACCAAAAAACTGGCGCACATGGATGTGGAATTCCTAAAAAAGCGATTCAAGGAAAAACGGTTCGCAGCCGGTGCCAACCGGGATCAAATCCGAACTTGTAGTGAGCTGGGAATGGAACTGGACGAGTTCCTGGAATTGTCACTGAACGCCATGCAGGGAATTGCCGAGGATCTGGGATTTTGAACATCGGAAAACAGTTAACGATCGCTGTGGCATTATTGGGGATACTATTGGGTCAAACCGGACTCTGTATCGAATCGACTCATGACACAATAATCGTTGCCAATAAGGATTCCTGGTGGGGAAATGACAAAATCACCCACGCCATGGTCAGTTTTACTGTAGCCGGGATTACCTGTGGGATTGCCAAAAATATGCTGAATAATTCCAAGCAGGGTTCGATAGCGATCGGATTATCGATTCCGTTGAGTGCGGGACTATTAAAAGAATGGTTCGACTTGAAGCACCCAAAAACCCACCGTGCCAGCATCAAAGATTTCCTGACTGGGTTGTATCGGAGCGGTAGCCGGGATTGCCGTAGTAATGGCATTATCATCCTAAACGAGGTATTAAACGTAAGCAATTCCCATGACCGAAAATCGATGGCATGAAATCGTTGGGGTAATACACCTACACACGACTTACAGTGACGGGCAGTGGGATATCGCCAAAATCGCCAAGGTCGCCAATCGCCAAAACTTGGATTTCCTGGTGGTGACCGATCACTTTTCCTTAGCGCTTAGGGAAAACGGTGAAGAAGGCGCTTACGGCAATACTATGGTGGTGGCGGGCTATGAAACCAACGACGATCGCAACTGGAATCATTACATAGTATTAGACCTAAATGAGATTCCTCCCATCCCGATTTCTGGACCGGATGCCATTAAGTGGGTGAACGATCGCGGTGGGTTCGGTTTTATAGCCCATCCCGACGAATCCCGGCACCTGTTCACCGACCACCCCGCATACCCTTGGACCGATTGGAATATCGATTCCTATGACGGCGTGGAAATCTGGAATCACATCTCCGAATGGCTGGAAGGACTCACCAAGTGGAATATCCCCTGGCGGTACTTCCGACCTCATCGTAGCTGTTACGGACCGACAAACAACACCCTGTTAAGGTGGGATGAGGCAAATCGTGAACGACGGGTAGTGGGAATCGGCGGTACCGACGCACATGGGTTCACTTATAAAGTCATCCTGGGGATTACCGTTCCGGTATTTACCTATGCCACACACTTCCGAGCGGTACGATCCCACCTGTTATTAGACGATCCCTTGTCCTTCAATAATCTTGAAACCGCAAGGCAGCAGATCTTCGATACCATCCGCAATGGCAGGTTGTTCTGCAGTTATTACGCACGGGGAAACGCACGGGGATTCGAATACACATTTACCCATTCGGACATATTTGCTACCATGGGCGATGAGGTGGAATGGCAGGGTGGCGGAACTCTTAATGTCAAATCACCCTTGAACGCCAACATCATCTTAATCAAAAACAGCCAACCGGTGGTGGAAGTACGCGGAAAAGAATTGACTCACACCGTTACCTCACCGGGAGTGTACCGCATCGAAGCCCAACGGAAAGGCAGAGGATGGGTGTACACCAATCCTATTCGAATTATAACAAAAACGGATAAATCATGAACCATCGAATTGTTATAATTGGTGTAATTGTCGCTACCACTGCAGTGTTACTGGCAGAGAAACAACAACCTCCGGAGGAGTTCCAAGTGGGAACGCATATCGAATTACCTAAGCCCGATTTAGCTGGGGACATGTCGGTAGAACAAGCGCTGTCCCAGCGGCGATCTCGAAGGGAAATGGGGAAGGAGTCACTCACGCTAACACAGGTTTCCCAAATCCTGTGGGCGGCGCAGGGAATCACTAAAGACGGAATCTACCGGACGGCACCATCCGCTGGAGCGTTGTATCCCGTGGAAATCTACTTAGTGTCGGAAAAGGTGAACGACCTGCCTCAAGGCATATATCATTACGATCCGGACGGTCATACCCTCGAAGCGCTGAAATCAGGCTCAATGATTAAAAAAGTCAGTAACGCAGCACTTGGACAGTCGGCATTGAAACAAGCTGCCATCCATGTCGTTGTTACTGCGGATATCAGTCGCACTGCCGTGAAATACGGTGACCGTGCTGAACGCTATGTGGCGCAGGAAACCGGTGCCATCGCCCAAAATATATACCTGCAGGTGGAAAGCCTGGGCTTATCCACCGTATGTATCGGAGCCTTCTACGATGACAAAGTCAAGAAGGCATTGAATATCACCGAATCCCCATTTGTGATTATGCCTGTGGGGCACAGAGTCGAGGAGTAATCACCTATAATTTGACAATAGACCGAGGTTAAAATGGAACTGCAAAACATCCCACTGGAAATCCCGGCAGACAGCAACATCATTTTCGGTCAGTCGCACTTTATCAAAACAGTGGAAGACCTGGCGGAAGCCATGATAACCGCAGCGCCGGGGATAAAATTCGGGTTGGCATTCTGCGAAGCCAGCCAGGATCGTTTGATCCGCCATGACGGCAACGATGAAGAATTACGACAAGCCGCCATCCGCAATGCACAGGCTGTAGCTGCCGGGCACACCTTTATCATCGTAATGCGGAATGCTTTCCCCGTCAACGTGATGCATGCGGTCAAAGCCTGCCAGGAAGTATGCACCATATTCTGTGCCACCGCCAACCCGGTGGAAGCTGTGGTAGCGGAGACCACTGCCGGACGTGGAGTACTGGGAGTAATCGACGGCGAAACACCATTGGGTGTGGAAAACGACGCGCAAATCGCTATCCGCAAGGACTTCTTGAGAAAAATACAATATAAGCGGTAATTCCCGGAAACGAATTACCCTTGGTGTAGTTTAACCTTAAAACCTGAAATACATCAGCCCGATTTCCATAGATCGAAAGAGGTTACAGATGGGTACAACAATTAACTTGCTTGTTCTCGTGCCGTCAGGTGTCAACGAATCGCGATTCCTCACCTGACGGAAAAATCAATCATAATGAGGAAACCATGAAACCGAACATATCTGCACTGCTTATAACTATTATGATGATCATGTGCTGCCTGATTGCAGCCGCAGGTGAAAACCCTGTCGAAATCCTGGTAGCCGACGCCAAACTGGGGGACTATACCGTGACCGAGTACGAGATCGTCGCCACCCGGCAGGGGATGTTCGACTACATGAACGGCGGGGCGGAATTGTACTTCGACCACGGCTGGGATTTACTGGTGGCGGCGGATTTGCTGGAAGACAACGATAGAGAATTAAAGGTGGAAATCTATCGTGTCAAAACTCCCCAGAATGCCTTGGACCTGCTGGAAACCCAAGATCAATTGGGAGATACCACAGAAATAGGCGACAAATCCTACTACGGTGCCGGCATGGTGGTCTGGGCGCAGGATAACTACTACATCAGATTATGGGCATGGGACGAATATGAAACCGTGAAGGACGATGTCATTGCCGTCGCCCGGGTAATATCGGATAAACTCAGCGAATAAAGGACTGTAATTACAGGAGATACATACTAAAAACATGACGCTTAATTCTTTTGGACAGAACCGGAAAAAACTATCGATCCCTCTGCGGATTACATTAGCCTGGTGCGTAGGATTTCTTATAATCTCAGGGTATTCACAGGCTCAAACACCCACCAACTTGCCTCGGATTATCACCTTAGAAACCGCATGGGAATTAGCCGCACAGCATAATAAAGACCTACAGATTGCCCGTGAGAACGTAACGGTTGCCGACGGGCAGGTACGCGAAGCCTGGTCAGCGGCGCTGCCCAGCGTATCGGCTTCCGGGCAGTATCAACGAACCCTGGAATCTCCGGTATTCTATATCTCCATGGCTGATACGACCGGCGAGGAAACCACCCAGACCTTCAAAAT
>CBDVBD010000073.1:0-15613 GCA_965372135.1 uncultured bacterium
CGATTACAATACGGTGGGAATCACCATCCGGTGATGGGGAATTTTCGGGGTATCGAATTTACCGTTCGGATACGCCCGATGGGGAGTTTGTGCTGATGGGCAAGGTTGATTCTCAGAGGACCGAATATCGGAATACCTCTATCGGTGATTTTCCGTTTAAAATGGGGAAGGAGTACTATTATCGGGTAGCGGTGTTTGATAGTGTGCAGGAAGCGATGTCAGAAGTAGTGGGACCGGTTAGGTCGCGACCGACCTGGTTTGATTATCATCGTTTACCGGTACTTTCTGCGATAGTGATTTTCTTTGGGTCGGTGTTAGTGTTTTTCCGGATTACCAGACGAGGGAAAGGGTTGTTTATCCGAAAGATTGCTGGGATTGCCGCTATGGAGGAAGCAGTGGGTAGAGCTACCGAATTAGGGCAACCGGTGTTGTTTATTCCGGGGATTATGGATGTGGATAATATTCAGACCATTGCGGCGATGGTGATTTTGGTGGATGTGGCGAAGCTGGCAGCGCAGTATGACGTGCCAATTATAGTACCGCTCAATCGGGCGTTTGTGGTGCCGATGGCGGAAGAGTCGGTCAGGCAAGGATTCTTGAATGCCGGGCGACCGGATGCGTATAATCCGGATAACGTGAGGTATTTGTCCGATGAGCAGTTTGCATTCACCGCCGGAGTCAATGGGATAATGATCCGGGAAAAGACGGCGGCGCATTTCTATTTGGGGGCATTTTTCGCCGAGTCGTTAATCCTGTCGGAAATGGGGTTTAGTACCGGTGCGATTCAGATCGCCGGGACGGCTAATATTCACCAGCTACCGTTTTTTGTGGTGGCGTGTGATTATACGTTGATCGGTGAAGAGTTTTATGCAGCGACTGCGTATATTTCACGGGAGCCACAGTTGCTGGGTTCCTTGAAGGGGGCGGATGTGATGAAGGTAGTGATTATTGCTGCGTTGATTGTTGGATCGTTGTTGGAGTTGTTTGGGATTCATTTGTTGACGGATTTATTGACGTTAGGATAAATAAATGCGGTAGCAAGCCACTTAAGGGTCTTTGGGACTACCGCACTCCAAAGTGTTAAAAAAGGGTCATTTATGAAACGGCAGATACCACTTGCGATTACGTTCTTTTTCGGCATGTTCATGATAATCCAGTATTTTATCCCCCATCATAGCGTTAATGATTTAGCGGGGATGTTCCAGCGTTGGGCGATTATCGTGCTGGCATTTTCGTATGTGTTAGGGGTGGCGAATGTGCTGAGGATTAATTTGGAAAAGGTGTACCGGAAGGAAAGAGATTGGGGATTTAAACTGTTGACGTGTATATGTTTGATAGGGATGATGGTAGTGGGATTGGTGGAGGGGATTGGGCAGGATACATTCTTTGTTAAACGGTTGTATAATCAGTTGTATGTCCCAATGGGTGCCACCATGTATTCCACATTAGCGTTTTTCATCGCGTCGGCTGCGTACCGTGCGTTTCGGATTCGGACCTGGCATGCGGTGCTGTTAGCATTGACTGCGATGATTGTTATGATTGGCAGGGTACCGATTGGGTATCATATATGGTCGGGATTTCCGCGGTTAAGTGATTGGATCATGTTTGATGGTCCTAACATGGTGGGTCAACGGGCGATATTGATTGGGGCGGCGTTGGGGGCAATTTCGATGGGGTTGAAGATGGTGTTTGGGATTGAGCGGTCGTATTTGGGGGGTGGGGAGTAAGATAGTGTGAAAGTACAAAAGTGTGAAAGTGTAAAAGGAAGAATAATCAGGTTTTTCCATTGTTTGATTGTTATGCCTTTAATTCATTAGGCTAATTTGGTTTCTTTAAGGATAAAACAAGTAAATTCGAGATGGCTAATGACTGAAGTAAAGCAGAGTATTTGGCAGCGATTGGCGGATATGGATAAACGGTGGGTGTTCTTGGCGATATTAATCGCGGTGGGGATCCCGCTGTTTTTTCCAATCAATTTACCGATGCGAGCCAGCCAGCCGGTCAAAGATTTCTACAATGAAATCGATGCGCTTCCGGATGGGACTATTGTGCTTCTATCCGGTGATTACGATCCAGGCACCAAGGCGGAGTTGTTTCCTCAGAATATAGCAATATTGCATCAGTTGTGCCGTAAGAATATCAAAGTGGTTGCTATTTGTTTATGGCCTACCGGTCCGCCAATGGTGGAGAGGGCATTTACCGAGGTGGCGGTGGAACAGTACAGCTACAAGTATGGAGAAGATTTTGTTAATTTGGGGTTTAAGGAAGGTCGAGAAGCAGTAATGGTGGAGATGGGGAGATCGATTCGGGACGCATTCCCCTTGGATTTCTATGGGACGCCTATTGAGGATATTCCGCTGATGGATAAGGTTCAGAATTACGATTCATTTCCATTGCTGATCGATATTTCGGCGGGATACCCGGGCACGAAGGAATATGTGCAGTACACGCAGGATCGTTTCGATATTCGACTGCTCAGCGGTGCTCCCGCGGTCAGTGTGCCGGAATTTTCAGCCTATTATCAGTCTAAGCAGATTCGGGGGATGTTGACCGGGATTGCCGGGGGTGCGGAATATGAGGCTTTGTTGGGATATCCCGGACTGTCCGCTCGCGCCATGGACGGAATCTCCATGGGGCATTTAGTCATCATTCTGTTTATCATTTTAGGCAATGTGTTTTACCTGTTGGGAAAAAGGAAGAAGGCATAATGGAGTTTTTTTGGATGACAGTAGCGGCTGCTGCTACGTTGGCAATTTTCAGCTTCCTGTACAAGGATAATCCGTTTTACAAATTCGCAGAACATCTGTTCGTGGGGATTGCGGCTGGATATATTGTGGTGTTGGAGTTTTATAACGTTTTTAAGCCCAATCTGTGGGATCCGTTGACGGCGGGATCGGATTATTGGCTGATTATTCCGTTTGTATTGGGGATACTAATGTTCACCCGGTTTGTTCCCAAGATCGGTTGGATGAGTCGATGGTCGATGGCGGTGATTATTGGGACCTATTCCGGATTGGCGGTGATCGGGTTTTCGGAGGGGGATTTGTTAAATCAGGTGCGTGCCAGTTTAGTGCCATTGATTTCCCGGGAAGCGTGGGTGGAATTGACGGCGAATCCTGGTTTGTTTACGTTTCTGGATTTCCTCAGTAATCCATTGTTAGTGATTGGATTAGGGTGTATTCTGATTTATTTCTTTTTTTCCAAGGAACATAAAGGGGCGTATGGGTCGTTGGCGAAGGTCGGCACCGGGCTGTTGATGGTGGGATTCGGCGCCGGGTATGGATACACCGTGATGACTCGTATGGCGTTGTTGTTTGACCGGTTGTATTATTTGTGTGTGGATTGGCTGCATTTGATATAGAGTGTGAAAGTATGAAAGTGTAAAAGTGCCCCCCCCTTGTCCCCCCCGGAAATCCGCCAGTAGGCGGACAAGCCAGGGGGGATTTTTCGTTCATATTGTAATATTCCGATGGGGTTTTTGAGGGAGGAATTCCCGAGAAAAGAATTGACTTTTTGCCGTTGCTGCATTACATTATTAAACTATGGATAAACGAGCCCGTATTATATCATTTTTGATAGTGATGACGCTGTCGGTTTCGGCGTTAGGTCAGTGGGCAATAGTGCCGGTGGATCATCCGGTGTATCCTTTTCTAGCAAGGATGGAAGCTAAGGGATTGATCTCCGGATATTCTGATGGTGCGCTGCCTTTAGATCGGGGACAGGCATGCATGTTGTTGGAACAGATAAATCCAGCTCAAGGCGATGGTCAAATAACTGCCGTTGATCGGGAATGGTTGACTTATTTCCGGAAGGAATTTTGGGAATGGGATTGGGGGGAAGTTGAGGATATTAGTGATGAGTCGGATTGGTTTAGTTTTAAGGATACCCGGTTTTTGAAATTATTACATGTGGGGAGTTTTTTAGAGCATACTAATGATTGGTTTTTCGGTGAGGGAACTGATTATACCTGGGCATTGAATCCGATTTTGCGGATAGATGGGGTGGATGACGATAGATATGAAGATAGGATATGGCGACGGACGACTGGAATTGACATCCGGGCGACATGGCATGATCACGTGGGAGTGTTTTTCCGGTTTCTTGATACCAAGGAGTGGGGGAATGGTCCTTATCGTGATCGGGATCAGGTGTATGATGACCGGTATGGGTATGTGGGACCGTTGTTGGGGGATGATTTTACCTATTATGATGTGACTGAATATGGGATGCATTTTCGATGGGGATGGTTTCGATTGGAAGGGGGAAAGTGGCAGAATCAGTGGGGACCAGGGAGTTATGGTTATTTTATGCTGTCGGATGAGGGAACCTCCTACGATCAGGTGCGTTTGAAAGTTGACATTGGTAGTAGGGTACGATTAACGGCGTTGACCGGAGTGCTGAAGCAGTATCCGTCTTTGGGGGATACGTTGTATATTGCGGCGCACGGCGAACCGCGAATTGTGGAGCCGAAGAAGTTTGTGTCGGCGCATCGGTTGGACATTACTCCTCATCGCAAATTGCAGTTGGGTTTCAGTGAGATGGTGATTTATGGGGATCGGGGTTTGGAGTTAGGGTATTTGATTCCGTTGAATTTCTATTTCTCGGCGGAACATCATTACGGGGATCAGGATAATGTGGTGTGGGCGATGGATTGGAAGTACACCGGGATTCGAGGGGTTCGGTGGTATGGGGAATTGTACATCGATGATTTAACGATTGCCAAGTTGGGCGAGAATTCTGTGGGGAACAAATGGGCGGCGATGACTGGGGTGAGGTGGTATGATCCATTTGACCTTCCGAATGTGAGTTTGGGTATGGAGTTCACGGCGATTCGACCGTTTGTGTTCAGTCATTGGTATTATGTGAATGCGCCGACTCATTGGACACGACCGTTGGGTCATTGGGCTCCACCGAATTCGCTGACCTTGACCGTGGGGGGTGATTATCAGCCTATGCGGAATTTGCATTTATCAGTCAGGTACGATTATCAGAAACATGGGGCGAATACCAAAGAGTTGAATGTGGGAGGGGATCAATTTCGACCGCATGGTACTGGTGATCCTGAGACGGTGGGATTTTTGGATGGGGATTTGCAGAAGCAACAGAATTTTTCTTGGAAAATGTGTTGGGAACCGTTGCCGCGGTTTAATGTTGCGATGGAAGGGGGTACAGTTTCCGGGGATGTGGAAGATTACAATTGGGCGATTGCCGGGTTGTATCTCAATTTTCGATAGTCGATTTTCGACGCAGAGTGTTCGCGAAAAGTAAGTGGATAATATTCAGAATCAGGATCAGAGTGAAGCTGGATTGAGTGGCGTTGCGATTCGTGGTGTGTTTTGGGTACTGTTGACCATGGGCGGCGGCAGGTTGATCCAGTTTGTGACGGTGATGATTTTAGCGAAGCTGCTGCTGCCGGAAGAGTTCGGGTTAGTAGCGCTGGGTTTGATTCTGATTAATTTTTTGGTCATTTTTCGGGAATTGGGGTTGGGAGTTGCGCTGATTCAACGGCAGCGCGATTTGGACGAAGCGTATACATCAGCATTGATTTTATTTCCTTTAGTGGGGATCGTTCTTTATGGGATCGCATTTTTAGCGGCACCGGTTGCTGCCATGTTTTTCCAGCAGTCGGATGCGATGGCAGTAATCCGGCTGATGGGAATCACGATACCGATTGCCGGATTGGGAGTGTTACCGGAGACGTTGATCCGCAAGTCTTTGATATTTCAACGGAAACTGCTGCCGGAATTGTCCGCTGCAGTTGGTTATGGTGTGGTGGCGATCTATTTGGCTCATGTTGGGTATGGAGCTTTCAGTATTGTGTATGGTCAGATTGCTTCGGAGTCGATACGCAGTGTGGGATATTGGATTTCATGTCCGGTGCGATTTCGCTGGAAGCCATCCTTTCGGGTTGCCGGTCAGATTCTGGGATTTGGGCAGAAGGTGACAGTGGGTTCGATGAGCATATATGTGTTCAACAACATGGATCAGTTTTCCATCGGGAAGCTCTTGGGGAATGCTGCATTGGGTTTTTATTCCTTTGCGTTTCGGTTGGCGAATTTCCCTACGGTGAATATTACTCACGTAATCAATCAGGTGCTGCTTCCGACTTTTTCATTATTGCAATCTGATCGGGAACGGTTTCGGGATCGGTATTTAACTACCACCCAATTGTTGATGTTGGTTACTATCCCATTGGCGGTGGGATTTATCGTCTTCGGGCGGGATTTACTTTATTTGCTGTATGGGGAGAAATGGATGCCGGCGGTAGTGGTGCTACAGGTGTTGGCGGTTTATGGGATGCTTAGGTCGGTGGGATCCACATTTGGTAATGTGTTGATAGTCAGTGCGAAGCCTGAGTGGTTGTTTTACGGGGCGGGAATACAGATTTTGATTGCAGGGACGGCGATCATAATGGGTGCATCCGATTATGGGATTGAAGGTATTGCGGTGGTGATGACCGGATCTTTGTTGGTTGGGATTGTATTTAATGGAATTAAGGTCTCGAAAATACTGGGATTGAAGTTCGGTTCTTGGCTGCGGATTTTTGGCGTGCCTTTAGCGATATCGTTGATTATTATCGGGTTGATAACCATGCTATTCCCCAGTGGTTCCTGGGTGTGGTTCATGGCAAGAATAGCATGTGCTTCGTTATTATATATTTTAGTGGTGTTTGCATTTTATCGGGATGAGATTTCCGAAGTTAGGCATTCAATTCGTTCGACTTTTGATGGTTAGATAACGTTTGTATAACATCTTTTCACATTAAATATTTGGTACTGGACGTTGTTTAGCCGTGCGCCGGACGCTGATGGTCATAACTACTGGACTAAGGAGTTGAAAGGCGGTATTAGTAAGGAAACCTTGGTAGACCAGATGATGAGCAGTCCAGAATACCAGAAGCGATATAGTATTCCTTTATAACTTGTATTTCAAACGGGTACCGGATGAGACAGGTCTAAATTATTGGATCGGTCAGTTTGGGGAATTGAGTAAACGGCAGATAATTCTGGCATTCCTAACCGGTGAGGAATATTGGAAGAAGGTGACCAGGTAGAAAAGGATTTCAGAAACAATCGTGAAAATCCTGATTATAAAACTGCATTATATCGGGGATGTGGTGATGATTACGCCTGCTTTGCGGCGTTTACGGCGGGCTTTCCCTGATGCTCAGATTGATGTTTTGATTGGGAATTGGTCCCGTCAAGTTATCATCAATAATCCTCATGTGAATGATGTTATTCCGGTGTCAGACGGTTGGTTTTCACTTAGTAATCCAATTAATTTCTTTTATTTATTCAAGTTGTTAAGTCGATTACGATCTGACCGTTATGATGGGGTTTTGGTGTTTCACAGCAATCCTGCGATTTGCAGATTTGGCCGCATGATTAGTGCACCGATTACTATCGCCTATCATTACCAACGTGACGACTCTCCCCTGTACTCCTATTGGGACAAGAACCAGCATGATACGTTGAATGCCAATGCGTTGGTGGATAAATTTTGTCGGTTGATAGGTGACGCAAAGGTCGGTGAGAATTTTGATGATGATGTGGAGACAGAGTGGATTGTTGGGGAGGATGAATTGCGATGGGCGAAGGATTTCCTGTTGTCTTTAGATATCCAGGATCCACCAGTGGTGATTCATCCCGGTGCCGGGGTACCGTCAAGGGGTGTCAGGAATGAAAAGCAGTGGTTTCCGGAAAAATTTGCAACATTGGTTCAGGGGTTAGCGGATCGTGGTGTGGGACCGGTTTTGTTGGAAGGGGCAGCATTTGAAGAACCGATTGCACAGAGGATCCAAGCGCTACTTCAGTTTCCGGTCAGATCGATCATGGGGATGACGGATCTGCGGGAAACAGCGGCTTTGTTGACCCTCAGTCGATTGTTGATTACCAATGATACCGGGACGATGCATATTGGTGGTGCGGTTGGGGTACCAACGGTGGCGATATTTGGTCCAACCGGCAGTAAGGAAAAGCTGCCGTTGAATGGCAGCTCCCGGGCGGTGCAGAGCGGTGTTCCCTGTAGTCCATGTATCTCTTTTTCTTTTGGCGGATGTCTTTTCGATGAGTATGAATGCATGAAGGAAATTTCGGTTGAAAGAGTATTGGAAACCATTGATAGTATAACAGCAGTTGAAGTTTGATTGGGAAGGATTGCTGGATCATTTTGTTAGATTAGGCGATGGAGGTAGATTCGAACATGACCACAAACGGTGATTTAGAATATTCACCCAGTGTTTCTGTAATTATCCCGGCTTACAACGGCGAAGCGACTATCCGGGAGACACTGCAATCCTTAAAGGAACAAGATTATCAGGGTGCTTTAGAGGTGATTGTTGTTGATGATGGATCTACCGATAGCACTCCGGAAATTGCTCGCGAGTACGCTGATAAAGTGATTTTGCAGGACAACAAGGGACCTGGAGTTGCCCGGAACCGTGGGGCAAAGGAAGCAACCGGTGAAGTCATCGTGTTTACCGATTCGGATTGTGTATTGACACCACAGTTTATTACGGAAATTGTAAAACCGCTTCACGATCCGGAAGTGGTGGGTTCACAGGGGCAGTATGGTAGCTGCGATGAGAATTTGATGGCTCGGTTCATGCATCATGAGTTACATGAACGATTTCGCCGAGAGAAGGATTTAGATAATTTATACTGGGTGGGGACTCATTCCGCCTGTTATCGAAGGGATGTGTTTTTAGCGGCGGGTGGTTTCTATGAAGATTCGTTTGTGCGGGGGGAAGATTTGGAGTTATCACAACGATTGACGGAAGATGGACATCGGATGGTTCTAAACCCAAACGCACTGCTGCATCATCACCATCCGACTTCGCTGAGGAAATACATCGCCAGCAAGTATGCTCGAGCCTATTGGATGATTTGGTTTTACAAGAAGTATCCGAAACGCATTACAAACGATCCGATCACTCCCCCGGCACGGAAGTTGATGATGGTGTTTATTGCTTTGGGAGTGGGTGCAATTCCCTTTGCGTTTTTGTGGTCACCAATATGGTATTTTGTGATATTGAATTGGGTGTTGACCCTTGTGTCCACACTTCCATTTGCGATACGGACATTTTTTAAAGATCCGATGGTGGGGTTGGTGGCACCCTGGATTATGATTTTACGAAGCGTGGTGTTTATTTTGGGATTTGGTGCTGGGTTATGGTCCTATATCCGGAAACGGGGGTTTGACAAGGTGTCGTATTAAACATTAGCCTGTAGGAGATTCAGTACTTGATATGGATCAGGAAAATCAGCCGGTTAATTTTCTTTCGATCGATGTGGAAGATTGGTTTCATGTCACTAATTACGCTGGAGTTATCCCCAGGTCTGATTGGGAACACTTGGAAGATCGTCTTCCAATTAGCCTTAGCAAGGTATTGGATATTATAGATGACTATGATGTTAGGGCGACGTTTTTTGTGTTAGGGTGGGTTGCTGAACGAAATCCGGAACTTGTGAGAATTATTGTCGATAGGGGACATGAAGTGGCATCGCATGGTTATGAGCATGGGCTGCTTTATGATTTGGGACCTGATAGGTTTAAACAGGATTTGTTACGAGGTTTAGAGTTAGTTTCTGCAATCACGGGGTCCGAGATTATCGGGTATCGGGCGCCAAGTTTTACGGTAACGCGTGATACTGAATGGGTGTATTCGTTACTTTCTGAAGCGGGGATTCGTTATGACAGCAGTGTATATCCGCTGAAACGTCGGCGTTGTGGGATTCCGGATGCACCATTGGTGCCGTATGATGTTGACACGCCATCGGGATCGGTTCGGGAATTTCCCATTGCGACTCTGGAAATAGGAGGATTTCGGTTTCCGGTGGGTGGAGGTGGGTATTTTCGGTTGTTTCCGTATTGGGTGACATCCAAGGCAATCAAGACGTTGAATAGGAAAGGGATACCGGCGGTGTTCTATCTACATCCCTGGGAATTGGATCCGGATCAGCCGGTGCCTGCCGGTGTGCCGTGGCGGCATCGGTGGAAACATCGTGTAAATATGAAGCGTACCGAATATAAATTCCGGCGGCTTTGCGAAGAGTTCGAATTTCAGCCTTTATATCGGGGAATGGATAAATAGGGTTCTTAGATACTATGTCATCGTCCTCTGAAAAAACCATATTATTGGTGTCGGATTTTATCGCCATCAACATATCGTATGTGGCGTACTATATGCTGCGGTTTCGATCCGGTTTGTTTCCGATGATGGATGATGTGGCGTTATTATTGCCTTCGTTGGTGGTATCGGTGTTTTGGATTGCATTATTGGCACTACGCGGGCATTACCGGATCAAACATGTTCCCTCTCGTTTTGATATTTTTATAGGAGTGGCGAAAAGCACATTTCTTGGGGTGTTGGTTCTTTTTATCGTGTTTTCACCAGCACAGAATCCGTTTGGGGCGACCCGGCTGATTATGGGGGTGTATTGGGGAATGCTAATGTTAACAGTTGGGGGATCGCGGGTGCTGATCCGAACGGTGCAGAGGGAACTTCTGATTCGGGGTATAGGGCACAGTAATACCGTTCTTGTGGGTTCAGGACCTGAAGCGTATGAGGTGGTAAAGCAACTGCGTCGCTATCCTGAATTAGGTTATCGTATCGTAGGTTATGTCAATGGGCAATCGCAGGAAGCGGGGGAAGATTTCCCACCGAATTTAGGTGCACGGGAGGATTTACCGGAAATTCTTGGCAGGTATGATGTGCGTGATGTGATTGTGGCATTGGTGAATTCGGATCACCGGGAGCTGCTCTCTATAGTGGGACTGTGCAGTATGCATAACGTACGTGTTAAAGTCATCCCTGATTTGTTTGAGATTCTCAGCGGCAGAGCTCGGACGCATCAGCTTTGGGGGGTGCCGTTAGTTGAAGTACAACCGGATTTAATGCCGCCATGGCAGAAGGTGGCAAAAGAAGCGATGGACGTGTTAGTGTCGTTGGTTTTGTTGATTATAGCGTTACCGGTGATGCTTGTTACTGCAATTGCGATAAGCATTGATTCTAAGGGTCCGGTATTTTACCGACAGTATCGAGTGGGAAAGGGAGGCAGGGAATTTACATTGGTCAAGTTTCGGTCGATGGTTAAAGATGCGGAATCACAAACCGGCGCAGTGTGGGCTGGGAAGAAAGATCCACGAGTAACTTGGATCGGAAAGATAATTCGGCATACTCGGATCGATGAACTACCGCAGTTGATCAATGTATTGAAGGGGGAGATGAGTTTAGTGGGACCGCGTCCGGAACGTCCTGAATTTGTGGATAAGTTTATCAGGGACATTCCGTTTTATGGACGTAGGTTGAATGTAAAACCAGGATTAACGGGCTGGGCGCAGGTGAAACATAAATACGATGAAAGCGTGGAAGATGTGCAGAAGAAAATCAGGTATGATTTATTTTATTTGGAGAATATGTCTCTCAGTTTAGATTTAAAGATTTTACTCAATACGATTTGGGTGATACTAAGGGGAAAGGGTCAGTAAGGGCAAGGATTAACTATGTTGGACATTCAGCGTATCCGGAACGAACCTGGAGTAGTTACTGCTGGGATAAAGCGTAAGGGGGTGGAAGTTGATATATCCGAGATTCAGGAGTTGGACAAGCAATGGCGGGAGCTGTTGGCGGATACCGATACTCTACGACATCAGAGGAACAAGACATCGCAGGAAATCAGTCAGATGGCGAAGGAGGGGAAGGATTTTTCCGCTATCCGGGAACAGATGAAGGCGATTGCGGAGGAGATTCGGAACAAAGAGGAGACCCTCCGAGAGATTGAAGCGGCAATTCACGAGAAGATGTTGTGGATTCCGAATTTACCTCACGAATCGGCACCGGATGGATTGGATCCGAAAAATAATGTGGAGATTCGGCAATGGGGGATGGATAAGCGGACGTTTGATTATCCGTTGAAAGATCATTTGGAGTTGGGGGAGGCGTTGGATATATTGGATTTTCCACGGGGATCTAAGGTGGCGGGATCCGGGTTTCCTTTATACAAGGGATTGGGAGCCTCGTTGGAACGGGCATTGTTGAATTTTATGCTGGATGTTCAGGTCAAGGAACGAGGATACCGGGAAGTGTTTCCACCATTTATTGTCAATCGGGATTCCATGGTGGGTTCGGGACAACTGCCGAAGATGGAAGGGGATATGTATCACTGTGAGGTTGATGATTTGTTTTTGGTTCCTACGGCGGAGGTTCCAATCACCAACCTACACCGGGACGAGATATTGAGGGAAGAACAGCTCCCGGTCAAGTATGCGGGTTATTCGGCGTGTTTTCGACGGGAAGCGGGTTCGTACGGCAAGGACACTCGGGGATTTTTGCGAGTGCATCAGTTCAACAAGGTGGAATTGGTGAAGTTTGTGCATCCGGAGCAGTCGTATCAGGAACTGGAGTCACTACTGGCGGACGCGGAGTTGATTTTACAGATGTTAGAAATTCCGTACCGGGTGATGGATTTGTGTGCAGGTGATCTGAGTTTTGCAGCATCGAAGTGTTACGATATCGAAGTGTGGGCGCCGGCGGAACAGGCGTGGTTGGAGGCTTCATCGTGCTCCAATTTCGAAGATTTTCAAGCGCGGAGAATGAATATCCGTTTCCGACCAGTCGATAGTAAGAAGACGCAATTCGTGCATACATTGAACGGGTCCGGGTTGGCGACGTCGCGGTTGATGGTGGCGCTGTTAGAGAACTTCCAGACTGATGAGGGCACCATCGCCGTTCCGGAGGTATTGAGACCGTATTTAGGGGAATCGATGATCGGGTTTCCGTAACTGTTTCGATTTGTCGGATTCTTAATCTTACGAGGAGAAGATGCGAATTATCATATTAGGTGCCGGGGAATCGGGTTTTCATTTGGCAAGGATGTTGTCATTGGAAAACCACGACATCAGTATCATTGACCCGGATGTCGCTAACATCGAAAAAGTCCGGAATATGCTGGATGTTCAGGCATTCGCGGGGCACGGCACCAATTTTAATATCCTGAAGGATGCCGGGATTCATCATGCGGATATGTTGGTGGCGGTGACGTCCACGGATGAGGTCAATATTTTGGCGTGTATGATTGCTAAAAGGTTGGAAGTTGATATCACGGTAGCTCGGATTCGCAACGAAGAGTATATCGGTGAGAATTCGCCAATTCCACTGCATCCATTAGGGGTGGATTTGGCGGTCAATCCGGAAAATGAGACTTCCAATGAAATTTTGCGGCTGATTAAGTATCCACAAGTGTCGGATTTATTGGAGTTTGAAGAAGGTCGTGTGGCTTTGGTTGGAGTGAAGCTGGATGCCGATTCTCCGGTATTGGGGAAACCGTTGTATGATTTGGCGCAGATGTTTCCCGAGTTGACATATCGGATTGTGGTGGTGTCCCGGGAAGCGGAAGCTATTGTTCCTACAGGAAATGATGTGTTACAGGCGAACGACAGTATCTATATTATGGCGCTGAAGGAATCGCTTTCGGAATTGTTTCCGATTTTAGGGAAGAAGGCTGAAGAGATCAAGAATGTAATGATTTTAGGGGGTGGGAAGATTGGACGGGCGGTAGCATCCAACTTAGAAAAGGATAAGAAATTTCATGTGAAGTTGATTGAATCCAATCAAGAAAAATCGCGGTGGGTAGCGGAACATTTGAAGAATACCATGGTGGTATATGGGGATGGCACGGATATCGATTTGATGGCGGCGGAAGGTATTCTGGACATGGATATGTATATTGCGGTGACCGATGATGACGAGAATAATATTGTATCATCGTTGGTGGCAAGGCATTTGAAAGTAGAGCATACTATCACGTTGATCAGTAAATCGGATTATTTTCCGGTAATCAAAGCGATTGGGTTGGATTTGGCTGTTAATAAAAAGTTTGTGATGGCGAATACAGTGATGCGGTTCATTCGGCATGGGCGAATTGTAACGATGGCGGCATTGAAGGGGATTCAAGGGGATATGATCGAGTTTCAGGTTTCCGCCAAGTCAAAGATTGTTGGGAAATTCCTCAGGGAGCTTGATTTTCCCCATGGGGCGTTGGTGGCGGCGATTTGCCATAATGATAAGGTGTCTATTGCTACGGGCGATAGTAAGATTTATGTGGGAGACCGGGTGATAGTGTACACCTTGCCGTCGTCGGAGAAGGAGGTTATTAAGTTATTTGATTAAATACATTGGACATAATTTCCGAGGGGTATCGGATTGAATTGGGCGCTGATACTTAAGAGCATCGGCGGGGTGCTGATTTTCTTGGCGGCATCGATGATAGCGCCGTTGGCATGGGCGTTGTACTATAGGGAATCGGATGTTTGGGCGTTTGTGGTTTCAGTGGTGCTTACGGCTGCGGTCGGATTCGCACTGCGTGCGGTGTTTCGTCCGAAAGCTGATTTTGGGATGCGGGAGGGATTTGCGATTGTAACATTCGGATGGTTATCGGCGGTGTTGTTCGGTGCGCTGCCGTTTCTATTTACCGGCGTGTTGGGGAGTGTTACTAATACCTTTTTCGAAACCATGTCGGGATTTACCACCACCGGAGCATCGATTTTAATCGATATCGAGTCATTACCTCGTGGGATGTTGTTTTGGCGCAGCATGACGCATTGGTTGGGGGGGATGGGGATTATTGTATTGTTCTTAGCGGTACTGCCGTTATTGGGGGTGGGTGGAGTGCAGTTGTTCAAGGCGGAAGCACCGGGTCCGGTCAAGGATAAGTTGACGCCTCGGATCAAGGAAACAGCGCGTATTTTGTGGATGGTGTATGTGGCGCTTTCCGGGTTGGAAACCGTTTTATTGATGTTCGGGGGGATGAGCTTGTTCGATGCATTATGTCATACCTTCGGCACAATGGCGACGGGGGGATTTTCCACCCGGAATTCTTCCATTGCAGCATTTGACAGCGCCTATATCGACTACGTGATTATTGTGTTTATGTTTTTAGCCGGGACTAATTTCGCATTGCATTTTCGAGCGATTACCGGTCGGGTATTTGGCTATTTTCGTAATGCGGAATTTATTGGGTATCTTGGAATTACTTTAGTTTGTGCCTTGATTGTTTTTGGCGCTGTCCGGTTTCAATATTATGATTCTACAGCGGATGCAGTTCGGTATACTTTATTTCAAGTGGTTGCTATCGGGACAACTACAGGATATGCAACCGCTAATTTTGAAGCATGGCCGGTGGTCACGCAGTTGATTTTAGTGTTTTTAATGTTGGTAGGTGGGATGTCTGGGTCCACCGGAGGTGGGTTGAAGGTGTACCGGATTATGGTGTCATTTAAGCATGCTCATGTGCATCTACGAAAGCTGATTCATCCTCATGCGGTGATTCCGGTGCGAATGGGGCGGGTGGTGGTACATGATGATTTGGTTGGAAATATTGTGGGTTTGGTGTTGTTATATGTGATATTGTTTTTAGCTGCCTGTTCAGTGATGACAATACTAGGGTTGGACTTAGTGTCGGCGGGGACATCGGTGATCGCATGTTTAAGCAATATTGGTCCTGGATTGGGGTCAGTGGGACCGACGGATAATTATGCGCATATCCCGTTTGTGGGGAAGTGGGTGTTGTTCTGGTGTATGTTATTGGGTCGGTTGGAAATATACACAGTGTTG
>CBDVBD010000074.1:0-14923 GCA_965372135.1 uncultured bacterium
AAATGGTACGGAAACATATCGGAATTGATACACAATAGAAATATATAAAATATGCCAAAGAAAGAATTAAAAAAGAGCTTGATCAAATGACTCTTAAAATGGATTCACAAACTTAAAGGATTTATTAGAATGGAGACGAGTAGTAGTAATCTTCAACTTCAAGGCTTCATACCGGAAATAAATTATACTCCGACGTTAGTGAAAGACCTTGAAATATTTGATGAATCAGTTTTTTCAACAGGTTTATTAGCACAGAAGGCTTCTGTTATTCTCAGATTTAAAGGAGATGAATATGGTTTCAGTCAGTGGGTTTCACCTAAAAGGACAAGAAGTTATCCATATTCAAGAGTTTATGACACCTTTGTTAAGAAAAATCGCATCACTATCATTCCTTTTGTAAAAGACGAAGGATTTGATGGTGATAGAGATTTTATTCAATGGGATACCGTTTCATTGATGAGTCTTTTAAATGTGAATGTAATTGTGGCTTATTACAAATCAGCAGTAAGGAATAAGAATTATTCCAATAAAATAACTAATCAAGTCTACGATTATGATTATATCAAAGGTCAGATAGATGAATTAGTTAACTATCAATCAAGCGCCTTGCACTGGAATTTACACCAGATGGATAATCTATTGTCTGTTGCTGAAAAGAGTAAAAAGGCATATAATTCTATTTCACAACAACTTGACGTAAGAATGCACAGCGATAATGGAATTGATGGTAGGATTCAAGTTATTAGAAGCAGTGTGCATAAATTTCGAGAACTCTCGAGAGAATTAGCAGAACAAGCACAAACCCGTGAGACTCGAACAATACAGCCTAAAGAGAGTGTAATAGAAGACAAAGCTGAAATAACACTGAAAAATTTCTTAGGTGGATTCTATTTCTTAACGGTTGATGAATATAAAATGATCGATGAAACAATTTTCCTTATTGAGAAAAAGCATAGTGATCAAAAACTCATTCCAAGCATAAATGATGTCAAGGACGGTTTTATCAAAATGGCTCTTTTTGCAAATATTTCCGACCTGAAGCATGACAACACAAAACTGAATCATAAATCTGTTGTTGGTTTAACTTCTTCCAATTTCAGAGGATATTGCCATAGCTCAATGAGCAATAAAGAAATTGAGGAAGTTTTAAGTAAAAATGACTTTTCAGCTAAACAGGCAAATTCTGTTAAATCATTTATAAGAGAAGCCAGACAAAATGATTTTCTATTATTTTTAATGGATTCAAATAAGAATGAATATCAACAGGAAATTCTGGTTCAGTTTTTAAAGAATGACTTCTAATCTTCTACCCTACTTCACCAAATCCATGGGCGCAGTAAATCGCGCCGCTCATGGTTATCGTTATCCTTAAAAACCAAAAATATAAGAAGGCGGATAAAATATCATAAAAAAATAACTCGGACAAATCAAATCAATACAAAAAACTCTAAAGGAAAAAACAGAATGAACATTTACATAGGAAACTCATCCTCCGGTACCAACGAAGATGGTTTAAGACATGCATTTGAAGCTTATGGTCAAGTCGAAACTGTTAAGATCATCTAGGATAGGTACACTGGAGAATCGAGAGGATTTGCCTTTATAGAAATGCCAATAAAAAGTGAAGCCTAATACGAATCTGTATTAGGCTTCTTCATTATAATGTGTCTGGTGTGGCACCGGATTGGACTTTTTAATAGTTTAAGTGTGTATTCCAGAAATCGTGGGCTTTTTGATGCAGTTCTTCTAGGTTGCCGTCGTTGTGGATTACTACATTGGCACGTCGAGCTTTTTCTTCGGGGGGAATCTGGGAAGCGAAACGGTGTTCCATCTGAATGGGATCGAAGCCGTCGCGTTGCGTTAAAATCTCTTTGACAAAATCTTTTGATGCCAACACAACCACCACCAAATCGAAATCGTTTTCAATTCCCCATTCGTAGATCATGGCAGCGTCCACCACCACATGTTGGTGGTCATGTTGCAGAGCAACCACATCCAGCCACAATAGGCGATAAATCTCAGGGAAGATGCGCGCGTCTAACCATTTTTTCGCTTCCGGATCGGAAAAGACGATGTCGCCCAAGGCTTGACGGATAAGACCGCCTTGTGCATCGAACACCTGATCCCCGAAGCGTTCCCGTATGGCAGGCAATAAAGCGGGATCATATTCTAAAGCGCGGCGACCCAGTTCGTCGCCCACGATAACGCCTGCACCTAATTCCTGTAAGATGCGGCAAAATTCCGATTTACCGCTCCCGATTCCGCCTGTGACTGTAAGGATCATAAGAAGTTAGCAAGTTATCAAGTCGGCAAGTTGACAAGTTGTTCTGTCAGGTGAAGACAGTCTGTCCGATAACAGCCAAATCGTGCTGGCAGACGCCCTCGTCTGCCAGTTAAGTTATTGTTATTCCGTCACACGAGGGCGTGTGACGGCACCTAAAGTTGAATTCTCAGACATTCTGTGGAGAGTCGACACCACAAAGTTAGCGCAGGATGGCGAATTTGCCTCGTTTCTTTTGGGTGCCGTTGGTGATGTAATATAGATAAATGCCGGATGCGACACGGTCGCCATCCATATTTTTTAGATCCCAGCGGACACCGCCGTCGCCGTCATTTTCAACCAAAGTCCGCACCAGACGCCCATTCACGGTCATGATGTTCACGGTTGCTTCGCGAGTCAGCCCGGCAATAATCACCGCCTCCTCCCCATCGGGACCGATACCTTCATAGGGATTGGGATACACATATACGTTGTCCAAGTTGCCGGAATACGCCTGCAGTACGGCGGAATTGTGCAAGGTGTCGATGGGATTGCCGTTGCTGTCAAACAGGTTCCAAGCGCTGACCGTAAAAGACCTACCCACGGCGCCGATGGGAACGGATTTATCCAATTTTAGCAGCACCGATTGCGGGGTATCGTGGTATGCGGCTAATACTTCTCCCATGGGATCCAAGCGATAGTTAGCAGCATTATTGATCGACGTCGGGTTCATGGGTGCGGAAAATTCCAGGGTGATTCCGCCTGATCCGAGCAAGGTAGCTCGGGTCAAATAGGGTAGATTTATGGTGTCAATCACCACAGTGAAGGTAGCGATACGATGGTCGTCGGCGATTAATGATCCCTGACGATCCCACAGGTCTTCCATTTCGACCGAATACGACCCTTCCTGAATTACTCCATCGAATGCCAATAGCACTTTCGAACCACTGGCGAAGGGGATGGCGGTTACTGGACTTCCGATACCCTGGATGGCGTAGTGTCCGGTGTATAGCAAGCTCTGGTCCATGGGCTCGTTGAAGGTGACGGTTACAAAGTGTGGAGATGTATAATCCGCCTGCGGGAATGCTTTGGGACGAGTATTTGGGATACCCACCACCTCCAGGGACAGGGGACTTACAGGATTGGGAAATGCAGTGTCGATGGTGTGTACTGCGTAGTGATATTCGATGTCACGGGTCACCGCACTGTCCATAAATACGGTGTCATTTAATACGTAATACTGGGTAAAACCTCCGCTGCCTATCGCTCGGTCAACCTGGTAGGAATCGGCTCCGGCTTGGGATAGCCAGGATAAAGTGATGGCGACTGTATCGATCGGGACAGCCCGAACACCGGATGGAGCCGGGGGACGATCGGGATCGATACCGTAAGCGACCATTTCGGTGCCGGTGTTAAATATGAATTCTTGGGCGCCGTCTAAATCGAAATCCATCACCAGCGCTAAGTTGCTTTCGCATAAGGGATAGTACCAGATGGGCTCGTATTCTCCGGTGGCAGCATTGTAGTCGATGATATAGAAGTCCGGGTACAGACATAGCAGTATTTCCTCATCTCCGTCACCGTCAAGGTCGCCGGAACTAACGCCTTCATCGTAATCTGTAGGATGTTCGGCACCGAAGAATATCAGAGTATCCACCGGGATGTAATTATTGTCACCCTCCACATCGTAACACACGAAAAACCAGCGTTTAGCACTGAATTCGCTTTCCAATCCGCCCCCGTACGTCCAACAGCCGGCGATAAATTCATTGCCGCTGTCGCCGTCAAAATCACCGATGGTCATCCAATTAGTAGCATCCGGCAACGGCAGGGAATCAGTCCAGGTAAAGTCGAACAAGCCGGAACCTTGGTGTTCATAGATCAATATATTACCGTCGTAGTCGCCGAACAAAGCTTCCACCATACCGTCACCGTCGATATCGTCGATCTCGATTTGGGGTTTGCCCAGCCGGTTGTCGCCGCCAGTATCATTGGTCAAGGAATCGATCGTCTCAAGCTCGCCATCGCCTAAGTGCCTGTATACAATGTAGGTACGGTCACGCCGCAGGATCATCTCTCCATAACCGTCACCTGGGTCCAGGTCCAGCAGACTGGCTCCATAGACGTTAGTGGTGTCGCGCATTATCAAGTTGTTGGGAAATCCGCCGGGTTCGGTGGCTTCGAAGACATAAGTGGTGCCGTAAGCGCGTCCCATCAGTTCCAATTTACCATCCCCATCGCTGTCCCCGACATCCTGAGGAATAACCAATATGTAATTGGAATTCACGTCCATAAAACCGGAAGTGGTGGCTTCATAGATTTTCAGGGTGTCGAAAAAGGCATTAGTGTATTTATTCAGGATAACTTCCGGTAAGCCGTCGCCGTCGAAATCGGTGTCCTTGTATAGGAAATAACCGGGGGGCAGACCGACTTCGTGTTGCACGAACATGTTGCGATGGAAGGCGGGTTGCGTCAATGATAAGTCGGTATAGACTTCGCTGGTATCGGTTAGATCGGCACGGTTGGTCACGGTGATATAGTATTCGAATTCACCCATGAAATCGGATTGGCTGAACAAAATGCGATGGTGGGTGGTTTCGTAGCCCAAACTGTAGGCACCATAGGGCTGCTGGGACCCTAAAGGACGCAGGTGTACAAAGCCCGAGGTAATGTCATCGGTTTCGAACTCCAGCAAGCCCGCCCAGTGATCCCCGTCGATCATGGGAGTCATGATGCGGTTGGATATTTCCGGCGGGGTCAAATCGTACAGGATACGTACATGGTCAGCCAGGGTTGTGGAATCGGTCAGTTTGACCTGCAGTCTTATGGAGATGATGGTATCAGGGCTTTGCGGTATATAGAATATTCCCAACGTATCGTTGACGACTTGATAGGGTTGGGGTTCCGGCAGGATGGGAATCCAACCGTTTTGCGATTCCAAGGGAGTACGACCGTAACCCCAGTACAGTTGGTACGAGCTAAAGGCGGTGCCGGCGGCGGTGCCGATGATGGGTAAGAAGCTGGTGCTGAAACCGTAATCCGTTGGGGGATGAGTGATTCGAACTTCCACCTCTGGACCGATTGCAGCGGATTGTACTGCTTGTAATAGGTTAACTTTGCCGTGACCGTAGAAAATATCCCAGCCTGGAGAACCCAGATCATCGGCGGTATCGCTCAATATGTTACGCACCTGTTCTGGGTCCAAATCAGGATTGACGGACAGGATTAAGCCAACGGCACCGGTAACTACCGGTGTGGAAAATGAGGTACCATCGCCGGAATTGTAGAACAGCCCCCATTGATTACCCATCAAGGGTGAATACATGTCAACGCCCGGTGCAACCAAATCTAATGTAGTTCCGATATTGGAAAAATATGCCCACGTGTTGTCAAGTCTTGTAGCGCCGACACAGATAGTTTGGTCGTATCCGGAAGGGTAATGGATTTGGTCCGATCCGTGGTTACCTGCCGAGCACACCATGATCAACCCTTCCTGGTAAGCGTACTGCACGATTTCGCGCAGCAACGGCGATACTAATTCGTCCCCGAAACTCATATTCACGGCTCGAACACCCATAATCAATGAGTATAAAATCGCTGCGGCGACATCATCTTCCTGCAGGAACCCTTCGGAATTACCGGCGCGTAATCCCAATAATCGACAACCGTAGGCGACTCCCGCGGTACCCCATAAGTTATCGCCTTCCGCTAACACAATACCGGCAACGGAAGTGCCGTGTCCCATTTCATCGCTGGGATCGTTATCCCTAACCAGGAAATCACCCCAAGCCGGGAAAGGGGGTGCGTCGGTAAAGTCCCAGCCGATGACATCGTCGATGTACCCATTGCCGTCATCATCGATTCCGTTGTTGTCAAGGCTGTCAAGGATTCCGTTCCCGTTAATGTCTTCTGCTTCATTGATGACCATGATGTTTATCATGTCCGGATGGTCCCATTGGATGCCGGTATCGATCACACCCAGAATCACCGATGGGTCACCGGTGGCGACATCCCAGGCTTCGAAAGCCTGTATGTTTTCTAAATACCACTGTTCGCTTAAGGAACTGTCATTGGGTTGGTAGTTGGTTTGGAATACATGATTGGGCTGTGCCCACACTACGCCAGGAGTACGTTGGAAATCCTCGGCAGCCTGTTCCGGATTCCAAGATTCACTGGTTCTGAGGATCATCACTTCCCCCCAATCCCCAGTGGCTTGGTAGAATTCCTCGGATAGTCTTACGGCGTCAGTTACGCGGTACTGTTCTAATTTCCGGTCGATATCTTCTGACCCGAACCGGACACCTTGTGTGGTCTTCACCGGATTCAATGGCTCAGTCAACCGGATGATGATTTCACCGGGAATATTACCCTTGCTGTAGGTAGCTGCATTGGCGGGACTAAAGGATAGTAAGGAAAGCACACAAATGGTTAGTACGATGGTGGTGCAGGTCTGGATGCGCTGTGTGTGCATGTATTCCTCGGTAATTGGTGCTTTCGATGCGTCGATTGCAGCCATATCTATGTTTAATCGATTTCGATTAATTCCCGTGACAACGATGTAAGGATGTCCGCGCCGTTATCGGTCACTCGGACATCTTCTTCGATGCGGACGCCGCCCCAACCGGGGATGTAGATTCCGGGTTCAATGGTGATAACCGTATTTGCCGGCAGCCGATAATCCTGGTGCTGGGATACTCTGGGATAGGAATGTACATCCAATCCCAAACCGTGCCCTAAAGGGTGCCCGAATTCCTCACCGTAACCGGCTGCGGTGATGTGATCGCGTGCGATGCGGTCCAATTCAGCAACAGTGATGCCGGTTTTGACTGCGTCTAAAGCCATTTGCTGCGCATCGAAAACGATACGGTGTATTTCCTTCATCCGGTCGGTGGCTTTGCCTAATACCACCATGCGGGTGATGTCGGATGGGTAACCCATTACGCGGCAGCCCCAGTCAAATACGATTAATTCACCGGTGTTGATTTTCTTATCCGATGCGGTGCCGTGAGGCAAAGCTCCCCGTAGACCGGATGCCACAATGATATCGAAGGCGTCCTTGTCGGCTCCGAGTTTCATCTGGCGAAACGTCAGTTCGGCTGACAAATCGCGCTCGGTTACCCCTTCGGTCATCAATTCCAAGACTTCGGTAAATGCTTGTTCACTGATGGCAATGGCGCGGCGAATGGCATCGATTTCTTCGGGATCTTTGACCGAGGCAATTACGTCGATGACTTTATCTGTGGATTGAAAGCTACAATCGGGCAGCGTTTGTTTGATTTTTTCCAATTCGCCGACACTTATATGTAGCGATTCTATCCCTATAGTTCCACTCAGTTTCAGGTCCGGCAGCACGGACGGCAAGTTTTCAAGGTGCGTAACGATTCGGCAATCGCCCACCTCCTGCTCTGCTTGTTCTACATAACGAGGATCGCACAGGAACACAGCACGGTCACGGCTGACAATCAGATGTCCTTCATCACCGGTATAGCCCGTTAAGTAACGGATATGCGGGATGTGCGTGACCAAGAAATGATCTGTGTCTAATGGGGACAATTGTTGTCGGAGTCGTTCAATTCGGGACATGCTGTTTCCAGTTTTTCTATGTACCAGGTTACGAATCTGGGTTCATGTATAAGTTATTATGGCAGTTGACGTTGGAAATGTACCGCTGCCGCACCTTGGATTTCACGGGCACCGGCTTTTTTCAAGGTTTTAGCGCATTCGTTCAGGGTGCAGCCAGTCGTAACCACGTCGTCCACCAACAGGATACGATGATTGGCAATTACGGCTGGATCGGGCACCTTGAATGCGCCGGACACATTTTGCTGGCGTTGCTGGGCGGTCAATCTGGTTTGGCTTTGAGTGGGGCGAGTACGCACCAGCACTTGGGAAACTACCGGAATACCAAACAGGTTCCCCAATTCGTCCGCCAGCAACTGGCTTTGATTGTAGCCACGAGACCGGAGTCGTGACCGGTGCAAGGGTACCGGGACGATTATATCCATGCGTTTCATCCAGGGATAGGTCGCTAATAGCCCACCTAAGCGATTTGCCAATCCTTGGGCATGGGCGGTTCGGCGATCGTATTTAAATTGGTGTATGATTTCATTCAAGGGATCGTCAAAGTCGCCTTCGCCAAGCAGTCCTGTGATGATAGTATCCATATATCTTTTAGCAGCTGGCATTCGGATGTGGTATTCGCCATACTGCTGAAATCCCGACCAGCACTGTTTGCATACCAATTGCATTGTATTTCTAAGCGGTCGGCGGCAGACATGGCAAACCGGAGGGTAAAAGAAATCCAACACCCCTGACAGTAGCGCTTTCGCCAACGACCTTAGCCTGGATGCATAGAGAAACATGGTAATAGAACCGCGACGCCCACTAAATATGATTGTGCCAAGTTTGCTATCTTGGATTTCCAGCTCAGTCTTTAGAAAGGCTCCAACAGTGCCTACTTTTCGGCACAAGATACTCTTATTATTAGAAAAATGCAAGCAATATTGGCATAAGAATTGAATTAACTACAGGGTGGGGACATCCTACAGCACGGTTAATATGAAACAACAGACCCGCTGAATTCAGCGGGTCTGTCGATTAGAGAGAGGTACAACACAGACGATTATATTTTTTAATGGATTTTCATGCGGTCAGAGTAGTTAAAAGACTCTGTTCTCAGCCAACCTGGACCCCCAGTACTCGACAGCGATCGCCTGGGTATGCGGACTGCTGTGACCCAGTAGAAATACTCGGTTGCTGTTGTGGTCAGGACACCTTGGTCCACAAAGCTGGTGGAGTCGGAGGTTCCGATTAAGTCGGTTAAAGGATCATAGGACTCCAGGGAATCGGAACGGTATATATTGAAATAATCCACCGGTTCTTGGTAATCCCAGTTGAGTTCAATACTGGTGGAATCAAGAAGCTGGATAGTGACCAGCGGTGCCGGCGGCTCCAGAACGTCGCAAGTGACTATCATGGTATAGTCGGATACCGCACCAAAGTAACCATCAACCACCAGATAATAGTCCCCCTGGTCAAGTTCAACGATTAACGTATCACCAGCGCCGTCCAAACAGGCATCGTAGGAACAGTCATCAAGGATAAAGAGGTCTAAATCGGCTTGCATATCGGAAAGCGTTGCGGTTAGTACCGTGCCGTCGTAGGGGATTTGGATATGAAACACATTTTCAGGACCGGTTTGTCCGTAACCCTGGCAGTGTGGATATGTTACCCAATGGTCGGTACCGGAACCGTTGTTCCATTCCACGATTTCCTCGCAGAGTAATTCTTCCTGCAATTCACAGGGGTGAGTAGTCGAACAGGTATCGCAGGTCAACACAGCACGGTAGGGTACTTCTTCCGGATGTTCGGTAAATGACTGCGGGCATACGAAGAACCAATAGGTTCCTGCAGGGAGGCAGTCGGTTTCGATCACTCCCATACCGCAACTGTCCGCATAATCATAGTCAATGTAACCCAAATTTTCACACCCGTAGCTGCCGTCAATTACCATCATGTACAGCGGGAATTCCGCTTCCACCTCCCATCGAAAACTGGATGGTTGTGTGACGGTACACTGGTACCAATCGGTGTCTCTGTAATTGTAGGGCGCTATGTAGAAGGTGAACGCGGTTCCGCAAATGGTGTCACCGCAATCAATACTCTGAAAAACAGGGGGAGACGAATTACAGCCACCATTGTAGGTATCCGATCCGGTGAAGTAGGGTTCTCCTTCGGCGATACCCTGGCAGGATACGGAGCATTCGGCGACGGCTTCCAAGGGGATTTCCACATACCAACTATCGGGCTCTACGATAAATGTGTTGCCGAATTGCATGGTGACCTTTAAGGTGTCCGACTGTCCCCAGGATCCGGATGCGATGGTGAAATCCAGTTGGAAGGTGTGGGAATCACCGGGACCTACGAATTCTTCTCCGGAGCTTTCATAGACGCTGTCCACGAAAGCGGGCTGATGGTCAACCACGATTTCGACATAACTCAGGCTCACCACACTTCCGATGAAATTGGAGACATCGAGTTCTACGCGATATTCATGACCGGGTACGACAATGTAACTATGGGCAACGGCAGTAAGCATGAGGCAGGCAAACACGCTGCACATAATGGCGTAACGTTTATCAATTGTCTTCACGGCTTACTCCTCTATAGTAATCTATAATGTCAAAGTAAAAATGAAATGGATATTGATATTTCATGCTTTAGTAGTTTCTGAGGATGTAGCCAATTGTGGCGTAATAATTGTTGTTCAGACTGTCGAGGAGAGTAGAGAATTCATCATCTATCCAGTCTTGTATTTCTGCATCGTCACAAATGTCATAATCCCACTGTCCCAAATCCTCACTATAGCTGGTGCAGATTTCGTATGATTGGCTTGCTGCTGCTGCCCAAATCTCGGCATGGGCACCGGCAGCGACTTGGAGTTCGAACTCAAAACGGACGCTACAACTGTCGGGATATGTGATCTTCATGATAATGCCCACATTGCATTCCACTTCACCATGCCAACAGGGATGACCATAGCTGGGTGGATTCGGCGGGACACCGCATTCGAAAGACACTCCGGCTTTCACCAAAGCAAATTCCATTTCGATTTCATCGCCGGATGCGGAAAATGTGACCTCACCATCCGATCCTCCTCTAACTTCAACAGCACAGGCTCCCCACATGGGCCATGACGCGGTGCCTTGTACTCCATAACTGATAGTAATGGTATTAGTCAGGTCATCATAGGTGATATCATAGTCGATATCAATCCGCTCATCAGCTCCACCGGGATCATCATCGGCATATCCGGTGTCCGCGGAACTCATGGATCCATAATCATGTCCGAAGCCCATTTCCGGTAACACTGCTGCATACCGGGATCCACCCACCGTAAGTTCCTGATACCCAAGTCCAACCATCACCGGATCGAAAGGATGGTTGCCCAGGGCAATCCCTTTGCCGTCCCCGCCGTATCCCGGTGGGTGGTTGCTGACTTTTTGTTTCCCCTCTATCGTATAGCCGTTCATTATGTCCCATCTCGCAAGACCATCGCCACTGGTGATAATCATCTTTTGCTTTGCCCCCACGCCATGTTTGGTATAGGAGCCTTGCCGATTATGTCCATATTCAAAACCTTTGTATACTTTATAAGCTCGCAATCGACCGGCAAGTCTCTTTTCATTGTCTGTTCCGATTGAGAAGGGATTTAGCACTGTAGCTTCATCGCTAACAACATCGAAGGCATCTGCGATCCAGTCAAAAAACCTGCCTACAATACTGCTCGTTATTTCATCTAAACAATCATCCACATCATTATTAGTACAACCTATGCTGCTATGCATGCCATCCCAACCGGGATGACCATCCATTCCGGAGAAGTGGCTGCCGACATCAAAGACCGGCTCGATGGCAGTAATATCGGATGTTACCAATTCCAAGATGGGAATAGTGGGATGTTGGTAATCGTACATTCCGATTTCCCAAGATGCGGATTCGCCGATTGCAGCATAGGAGGGCACTTGAACAAGGATTTCCTCATAGCCGTGATAATAGGGTACAGTGAAATCCTCTTCATGGTATATCTCTTGGTTAGGTCCTAATAATCTCAATCTCACTCTTTGCCCTGGATTGGGGTCTCCGAAGTTATAGCGGATAGGAACCACGTAAGTACAGTCAGGTGAAATGTTGGTAGGCACTTGCTGGCAGCGAGCTCCAATCGTTTGAAAGTATTCAGACATAGAATCGAGTACTTCCACAGCAACACACACTGGTGTTTCAATAAATAAGAATAACAAGAGGAGACAGGAACCAACGACCAACAAGCGTAGGAATGGTTTTCGCAAATTGTGTCTCATGGGGACATCCTCAGTTAAGAAATGGTCTATTTGCAGGTAAGGGAAGTCATAGAATTGCTCTATTGGGTTTTTATCGCCCCACTAATAGCCAAACTCTCAGGTTAGATCAGAAATTTTGTAAGATATAGCCGATTGTCGCCACGTAGTCATAATTAAAACTTTCAAGCAGCGAAGAAAAGTTCTGCCCTATCCAGGACTGCACTTGTGCATCGGGACATATGTCATACTCCCAGGCACCCAAGGATTGTCTGTAGGTGGTGCAGATTTCGTAAGATTGGCTAGCTGCTGGCACGAAGAATTCGCCGTGTGCTCCTGCTGAGGCATCCAGGAAGAATTCGAAGCGGCTGGTGCATTCGTCGGGATAGGTAACCTCCATGATGATACCTACATTGCATTCCACTTCTCCGTGCCAGCAGGGATGGGTACCACAGCCAACGGATACACCGGCTTGCATCAGGGCGAATTCCATTTCGACCTCATCTCCCGCGGCTGAATAGGTAGCTGATCCGCTGGAACCCCCATAGATCTTTACTTTACATACTTCCCACATTGACCATTCTGCATTCCCGGAGACCCCATATGTGACGGTGATGGTTTGGGTTATATTATCATATTCCACTGTAAAGTCGATGTCAATACGTTCTTCAAGACCGCCGGGATCATCATCGGCATAACCGGTATCAGAGGAACTGTGGGAACCGTAGTCTACCATGTAGTCATTTTGGGGGGGGACTACTGCAAAGCGCTCACTGGCAACATTGATTTCCACAAAACCAAACTGTTGCATTACCGGATCCATTGGGAAAATTCCCAGAGCGACATCCTTCCCATCACCTCCCCACCCAGGAGGGTGATTGCTTACCTTTTGTTTACCCTGGACGGTGTAACCGCCGGTTCCGTTAAGGGCAAAGCTTGGATTATTAGTGATTACCATTTCTTGTCTTGCGCCAACACCGTTAAGTATATATTGTCCACTTTGATTATCACCTTGCTCAAGACCCTTAAATAATTTAAAAGCACGTAGTCGGGATGCATGCGCTTTTTGTACGGGCGTGCCAATGGAGTATTGGTTCTCCGTAGTGGCTTCACACGTAACGGTATTAAAAAGACTCCCGAGCCAATCAAAGAATCGGCTGATCGGATTCTGAGTCAATTCTCTTAGGCAATCATCCACTTCATTCTCTGAGCAACCGAGACTGCTAAAACTGCCAGTCCATCCCGGGTTGACGACAACGCCATCCAACAAGTCGTCGAAAATAGTGGGATCTTGCACTAGGGTAATTTCGGTGGCAGTTGCTTCAGATACAAGACCAGTGTTATCATATAGTTGGACACCCCATGACACATTTTCACCAATAGGAACCGAAGAATGTACTTCTATCAAAATATCTTCACCACCATAGAAATCGTAGGCAGGAAAGTCATATTCAAAATATGTAATCCCGCCCGGACCAAATAATCTTGCATTCAAATACTGACCGGAATCCGGCTCTCCAAAATTGAAACGGATAGGAACAACATAAGTACAATCAGGTGTGATGTTGGTGGGCACTTGTTGGTAACGGGCTCCTACGGTTTGGAACCCTTGGGTGAAGCTATCTAAGACTTCCACGGCACAACAGACCGAAGTCCCTTCGACGAAGAGAATCAGGAAATAAATGGGAACCACAACCAACAGGAACATCAGCAATTTTCGTTTGCTGTTTGGCATTTGATCCTTCTCCTTAATATTTACGGTTTAACGTTTATCGGGTTGATCTGAAGTATATGAGGTTTTCGTAGATAGGGTAGGATATGTAGGAACATATCATAAAATACAACATATAATTGCTGATGTCAAGAGGCAGCGTTAAAATTTCTCATTTTTTTATTAAAGTTTCGAGTAACCGACACTTATGAAGCTTTGACGATATAAATATAGTCAAATTTGCCATTGGAAAAAATGATGCAGATCACATATTTTACAATTAAAGGGAAATTTAACAGAAATGAGATCTGATAAAAAAACCCGGATGCGATTTCATCCGGGCTTTATAAATGTGCTGGTTTGGATATCTGCGGGATTTAAGCTTCCAGCAGTTCCTTTGTAGCTTCTTCTTCGGATTTGCGGGTTTTCATCAACGCAGCATCCAAGACCTGGTCGATACGATCGACGAAAACGAATTTCAGCTTGGAGCGAATATTTTCAGGGACGTCATCCAGGTCTTTTTTGTTACCGGTAGGTAAAATCAAAGTTTTAAGGTGGGCGCGATTGGCTGCTACTACTTTTTCCCGGACTCCGCCGATGGGCAAGACTCGCCCCCGAAGGGTGATTTCACCGGTCATGCCCACATCGTTACGCACCGGAGTATTGGAGATCAATGACGCCAAGGATGTTACCATCGTGATGCCGGCGGAAGGTCCATCTTTGGGAGTGGCACCTTCGGGAACATGGATATGTATATCCCACTCCTTGAAGAATCCTTCCGCTAAATGGTACCGTCTGGCATTGGCTCGCAGGTAACTCAGAGCGATTTCGGCGGATTCTTTCATAACATCGCCCAATTGTCCGGTTATTTTTAAGGATTTTCCACCGGGCATCCAGGTGGATTCGATAATCAAAGTATCGCCGCCGACCGGTGTCCAGGCTAAGGCATTGGCAATGCCGACCTCACCGTGTTCGGATACCAGTTCGGGATTGTATTTGGGAACACCAAGATATTCATGTAAGGTTTTTACATTGATGGTTACCGGCGAATCATCATCCATGGCGACTTTGCGAGCCACTTTTCGGCACACCGCAGCGATTTTCTGTTCCAGGCTG
>CBDVBD010000075.1:0-14814 GCA_965372135.1 uncultured bacterium
GATCACCATATTTCTTCCTCAGGGATGACAAGCTTATGGCTGTCCGCCCATTCATCACTTTCGGTTTGAGGGGTTAAAGACGCATGTTTTGCAGGGGTTTCCGTGACTTTGACGATATCAATGACGTGCCGGACCGACGGTTCCATACGTTTCAATAATGGGGATGGGTACACGCCGATCCAGATGATGACGATGACGATGGGAATCAGCACGAATTTTTCGCGCAGGGACAAGTCGGGCAGGTTTTTATTCTCATCGTGAGTCACTTTGCCGAACATGACGCGCTGATACATCCACAGCATGTAACAGGCGGCTAAGATTACGCCGGATGCTGCGAAGACGGCATAGGTGATGTTAGCTTTGAAGGTGCCGACCAGCACCAGGAATTCGCCGATGAAGCCATTCAGTCCAGGAAGTCCAATCGATGATAACGTTACTATCATAAACACAGTGGCATAGAATGGCATCACCTTGGCTAAGCCTCCGTAATCAGAGATCAAACGGGTGTGGCGGCGGTCGTATATCACGCCGACCAAGAAGAAGAGTGCGCCGGTGCTCAGTCCGTGGTTAATCATTTGGATCAGTCCGCCGGAGACGCCTTGGATGTTCAGGGCGAACAGCCCAAGCATCACGAAGCCCAAGTGGCTGACGGAGGAAAACGCTACCAGTTTCTTTATGTCTTTTTGGACCAAGGACACCAAGGCACCATAGATAATACCAATGATGGCAAGTACCGATATCAGGGGAATATATTCCACGGCGGCTTTGGGAAACAAGGGCAAGCAGAAGCGTAGGAAACCGTAGGTTCCCATTTTCAGCAGGACACCCGCCAGGATGACGGATCCGGCGGTGGGTGCTTCCACATGGGCATCGGGGAGCCAGGTGTGGAAGGGGAACATGGGAACTTTGATAGCGAACGCCAGAGCAAACGCACCGAACAGCCACATTTGGGCGTTGAGCGGGAAGTCGATCTGCGACATGATGACCATCAGATCGAAGGTGTGTTTGCCGGTGACGGGGTCGGTGATGTTGAAGTAGAGAAACAGGATAGCTACCAACATCAGCACCGATCCGAACATGGTGAACAGGAAGAATTTGACGGCTGCGTAAATCCTGTTAGGTCCTCCCCACACCCCAATCAGGAAATACATGGGGATCAGCATCACTTCCCAGAACACATAGAACAGAAACAGGTCGAGGGACACGAACACGCCAATCATGCCCACTTCCAAGAACAGCATGAAGAACATGAACTGCTTGACCTTTTCCTGGATGGATTTCCACGATCCCAGGATGCAAAGGGGAGTTAAGAACGTAGTCAACAACACCAGGAATAGGCTGATGCCGTCGATGCCAAGGTGGTAGCTGATTCCCAGCGACGGGATCCAGTCCACCCGTTCCACGAATTGCATTGCGGTGGTGGAAATGCGGAAATTGAAGAACAGGGGCAGTGAAATCAGGAAATCCGCTAAAGTAACCACCAACGCTATGCTGCGGATGGCATTTTTACTCTCTTTGGGCAGGAACAGGATGAAGATGGCGCCCAGGAGAGGCAGTAAGGTAATAATGGAAAGCAAGTTGCTCATGAAATTCCGATGAGTTCAGTTATTTGAGCAGCAGGTATGCCAACAGGATGACGATACCCATGCTCATGAACAAAGCGTAGTTTTGGACAAGGCCGGTTTGAATACGGCGCACACCTTTACCGGTAGCTGCGACCGCCCAGGCGACACCGTTGACCAATCCGTCGATACCCTTCATATCGAATATGTCCGCTAAGAAGTCGGATATTTTAATTAATGGTTGTACGATGACAGCGTTGTAGATTTCATCCACGTAGTACTTGTTGAACAACGTAGTGTACATGGTTTTCATGCTGTTGGCTACACGTGCCGGCAGGCTGGGATCGCGGATGTACATTCTATGGGCAATCAGGATGCCAACCAGAGCCGCCACGATGGAAATCACCATCAACAAGTATTCCGTGGATGGGGCGGGATGGGCATGCGTGTCGCGCAGGATGTGCAGGTTTTCATGCTGCATCACCGGATGGAGGAATCCCTCGAACCAAGCGCCGCCACCCAAGGCGTGAGGTAATCCGATGTACCCGCCGATCACCGCCAGAACGGCAAGGATCATCAACGGGATGGTCATGGAGGGTGGTGATTCGTGGATGTGGGATTCGGTGGTTTTATCGCCTCGAAATTCGCCATAGAAGGTCAGGAAAACCAGCCGGAACATGTAAAATGCGGTCATGACAGCGGCGATTAAGCCTATTAACCATAGTCCATAATTTCCGGATGCAAAGGTTTTGAACAGGATTTCGTCCTTGGAGAAGAACCCGGATAAGCCTGGGATGCCGGAAATGGCAAGGGTGGCGATGAAGAAAGCGCCGAAGGTGATGGGGATTTTGCTTTTCAGCCCTCCCATTTTCTGGATGTCCTGCTCGCCTGACATGGCATGGATGACAGAACCGGCTCCGAGGAAGAGCAGAGCTTTGAAGAAGGCATGGGTCATCAGGTGGAAAATTCCCACTCCGAAGGCACCGACACCGCAAGCTAAGAACATGTAGCCCAACTGGCTGACGGTGGAGTAGGCTAACACTTTTTTAATGTCGTTTTGCACCAAGGCGATGGTGGCTGCAAAGATGGCGGTAACAGCACCGACGATGGCGACCACCATTAATGATGTGGGCGCTAATGTGTACAGAATGTTAGACCGGGCGACCATGTACACCCCGGCGGTGACCATGGTGGCAGCATGGATTAGAGCGCTGACCGGTGTGGGACCCGCCATGGCGTCGGGCAGCCAGACGTATAGGGGAATCTGGGCAGATTTCCCGATGGCGCCGATGAACAAGCACAGGGTGATGGCGGTGATGACTCCGGAACCAATGGGGAAATGAGCAGCGCGCTCGAACACGCTCAGGTAATTGATGGTGCCGAAAGTGGTGAACAATAACATGATACCGATCAGGAAACCGAAGTCACCAATCCGGTTGACGATGAAGGCTTTTTTGCCGGCGGTGGCTTTTTCGTCGTCTTCGAACCAGAAACCGATCAGCAAGTATGAACACAGCCCGACACCTTCCCAGCCGATGAACATGATCAGGTAGTTATTGCCCAGAACCAAGGTCAGCATGAAGAAGACGAACAGGTTCAAGTAGGTAAAGTACCGTGCGATCCCTTTGTCGCCGTGCATGTAGCCAATGGAATAGATGTGGATTATGAAGGAGACACCGGCGACGACCAGCATCATGACACAGGATAAGGGGTCGAGCAAGATGGTGGCTGATGCGTTGAAAGCACCGGACACCAGCCAGGTGAATACGGGCACTTCCACCACACGTTGGTCAGGTGCGAATCCTAACAATTCGACAAAGGCTAAGATACCCACCAGGAAAGACAAGCCGACCATCAGCGAACCGATGGCGCCGACCACTTTTTCCGGCAGGCGGGAACCGATGAAACCGTTGATCAATACGCCGATCAGCGGGAAAAGAGGGACTAACCAAATCCAATCAATCATAGGGATTTCCTGGAAGCGTCAACCAAAAATGAGATCCTTCGCTTCGCTCAGGATGACATTGTTTTAGATGTTATCACCATTTCATGAGGTTTAAAGAATCGATATTGACGGTGCTTTTGAAGCGGTAGAGGATCACGATGATCGCCAAGCCCACAGCGACTTCAGCAGCCGCCACCGTCATCACAAAAAATACGAATACCTGACCGTCGGTGCTTCCAAGATGCCGTGCGAATGCGATGAAGGTCAGGTTGACTGCGTTGAGCATGAGCTCAATGCACATGAAGATGATGAGGATGTTTTTTCGGGTGAGCACCCCGATGACTCCCAAGGAGAATAACAGGGCGCTGAGGATTAAATAGTGTGGCAGTGAGACCATATGTTAAGAGCTCGCGTTGCTTTATAAATAAATTAAATCCTACGTTCGGTTGCTGCCGGGTTAACCTACCTACTATAAATTCCAAATCCGAAACAAATTCAAAATCCAAATATCAAATTTCAAAACACGAAATTGCTTTACCACAATGATGATGTCAAGTTTCTCAAAAACAGATTTACATCTGAAGAATGGAAAACCTGGCGGTACATCATATTATGGTTTCTCGGAATCCGGTGGTGATTTTCTGATCATGACAATCGCACCCACGATAGCCGATAACAACAACACGGAAGCGATTTCGAAGGGCAGAAGATACGTGGTAAATAATTTGGATCCGAGATTGGCGGTGCTGCCTAAGTCCACATCATAGGCGGCACCTTCGGTTAGGGACATGCCGGTCAGAGCTCTAAGGGCAAGCAGGAATAACAACCCGCCGACGATGATCCCCAAGATTAAGGTGGTGCTGGTGGTTTTGAACATCCCGGGAAGTTTTTGGAGATTTAGCAACATGATGACAAAGAGGAACAGCACCATGATAGCGCCGGCATAGACCACGATCTGCACCGCAGCGATAAATTGCGCACACAGCAGGACATAATATCCCGCCAGAATGAAGAGGGTGATAATTAATGCTAAGGCGCTGGTGATTGGATTTTTCGCTAAAATCACTACCAAAGCGGATATCACAGCAATTAAGGCGAAAATCCAGAAAAGGATGGTTTCCATAAAGGTTCGTTCAGCAATTTGGTGGGTTTTTCAAGGGTTTGAAATTTGGTAAAAAAATATAGTTAAGTGTTCGGTAAAAGTCAACCGTTTTTTGTGAAATTTTTCTCAGTCCGTCCTGAAACTTTCCTCGCGCAAAGCCCCCGAAGGGGCAGGTCGCAAAGAACGCAAAGATACTGGATGGATATATTCTTTATACGATATCGGTTTGGACGTAGCCTATGGCGCCCATGACGTATATCGCTTTCTGAGGGCAGACGTCGCTACACCGTCCGCAACCGATACATAATCCCTGATCGATAACATGACGTTCGCCGGGTTCGCCGGTGATACATTTTTTCACGGGACAGACGCTGACGCATTCGCCGGAACCGATACAGGCGGTGTCGATGGAGAATTTAGGACGATGTTTGATTTTATCTACATAAGAATTTGTTGGGCATTTATGTTTGGCGACCAACAGGTTGTCGGAAATGGAGTAATTCACCACCGGGAGGTTTTCATCCATGATGATGGCGCCTGACGGGGTGGTTTTGGGGTTAGCGCACAAGGTACAGCCATTACAGCCAACACTGCAGACGGCTTTGACCACTTTACCTTTGTCCTGGGAAACGCAACCCAAATATATTTGTGCGGATTTGGGAATTAACGCCATGATGTCACGGGGACAAGCGGTCACACACATTCCACATCCGGTGCATTTGTCGTCGAATACTTTGGGCAGGAGGTCATCGCCCATTTCCATGGCATCAAAGTTACAGGCTACGACGCAGGTGCCAAGACCCAAGCAGCCGTAGGAACAGGCTTTATGTCCGCCGCTGATGATTTCCGCCGCGGCGCAGTCCATGACGCCCTGGTAACGGAACCGGTCGATGGCTTTGTCGGGACTACCCTGACATTGGGTCACTGCAACCATGGGTTCACGGATTTCAGCTTCCAATCCCAGGATGTCAGCGATTGCTTTCGCTACGGTGCTACCGCCGGGGATGCAATCCTCGACAGCGACCTCGCCTTTGACAACCGCTTCAGCGAATCCGGAACATCCGGGCTTACCGCAGGCGCCGCAGTTGGCTCCTGGTAATACATTGATGATCTCTTCCACTCTGGGGTCTATTTCCACGTATAAAGCACGGGATGCGAAAGCTAACCCTCCGCCGAATAATAACCCTAACCCGCCTACGCTGACTATGGCGTTCAGAATGCTCGGGTCCATGTATTTAACTCCCAAATTGAGTGTTTACAGTTTTAGTCCGGAAAATCCCAGGAACGCGATTGACATTAAGCCCGCCATTATAAATGTTATCGGCAATCCACGCATGGATTCGGGAATATTCGAGGTTTCGAAGCGTTCGCGAAGTCCTGCCATTAATACCAATGCTAATGTAAATCCGATGCCGGCGGTAAAACCGTGTACCAAGGCTTGCACCAGATTATAATCCGTGTCGATATTCAAGAGTGCCAAGCCCAATATGGCGCAATTGGTGGTGATCAGCGGCAGGTAAATTCCCAACGATTGGTAGAGGTTCGGACTGACTTTCTGGATTACCATCTCCACTAATTGCACCAATGAAGCAATTACCAGAATGAAAACGATGGTCCTTAAAAAGGTCAAGTCCATGGGGACAGTGACACTGAAGATATTGGTGCCGGGGTTTAACAGATAGTAAAAAATAATCCAGGTTACCAGCGAGGCGATGGTCATCACAAAAATCACGGCTAACCCCATGCCGATGGCGCTGTCCAGTTTTTTGGAGACGCCAACGTACGGGCAGATGCCTAGGAATCGCATCAATACAAAGTTGTTAATGAAAATCGCTCCAATGGCAATAACCAGTAGATTGCCGGAATCCATGTTTACCTCAGTGTATATTGTCTCTTTTTCTCATGTTTATATTTGTAGGATGGGGATCCGGCAGTTGCCGGAAAGCACGTCAATCGAAAAATTCTAATTTCGAATATCGAAATTCGAACAAATTCAAATCTCAAAATCCATTCCCCCTTTTATTCCCCCCTTCAATCCGTCAGTAGCTGGACAAGTAGAAGGGGGGATATGCTGGATCCCGCATTCCGCCAATGGGCGGACATGCAAGTTCGGGATGACAAAGTTAGTTAAACCCACAAGCCGCCGGAGACGTTCAGGACAGCGCCTGTGATGTAGGCAGCTTTGTCGCTGATCAGGAATGATACCGCTTCCGCGATGTCACCGGGAGTGCCCATACGACCCAAAGGGACTTGGGATATCATGTCCTGTTCTTGTTCTTTTTCTAATTCCGAAGTTTTGATGAACCCCGGGTTCACCACGTTGACCCGGACACCGTGTTTGGCTTCTTCGCGAGCCAGGGTTTTGGCTAATGCGACTACGCCATTTTTAGCAATGGTGTAGGCGCCGGTGTTGGGCGCAGCTCGCAATTGTTCGGCATTGGGACCACCGATGAATATGATGGAGCCTTTTGCCTGTCGAATATAAGTCAGCGCTGCTTTGGTACAATGATAAGCGCTGGTCAGGTTGCCGTGTATCATGTCCAGCCAGTTCCGTTCATCGCTCTGGTATATCGACTTGATGATGAAGGGACCGACGTTGTTTACTAAGATATCAATCCCGCCCATTTGATCGACCACGGTGGGAATCATGGCGTTCACCTGGTCGGCTTTAGTGACATCGGCTTGGATAGTTATTGCTCTCCGACCGAATTTCGATATTTCCTGTGCAGTCGCATCAGCGCTGTCCTGGTCATTAAGGAAGTTGATGGCGATCTGATAGCCATCCTTGGCTAACTGCAGCGCAATACCTTTTCCAATGCCACGCGATCCCCCAGTGATTAGAGCTACCCCCTTGGCGGTTTTTTTAGACATTATCTGTTCACTATTCGGCTTTCCGCTTCCGCTTAGCGTCAATGATATTAATACCCCCCAGGATCAACCCCATAGTCAGGAACGCTCCCGGCGCTAAGATCATCAGGATTACCGGTTCGAAAGATTGCGGCAGCACCGGAAATCCCATCAGCTTGCCGTCACCCAGCAGTTCCCGAAAGAAGGCGATGATAAGCAGCGCTCCGGTGAAACCAATCCCCATTCCCAGCCCGTCCAGGATCGACGCCCATAATCCGTTACGGGATGCGAAGGCTTCCGCACGTCCCAGAATGATGCAGTTGACCACGATTAGGGGTACGAAAATTCCCAGGCTTTTGTGTAGTTCGGGTTTATGCGCCTGCATCATCATATCGGCGATGGTTACAAAGGTCGCGATGACTACGATAAATATGGGGATGCGGATTTTGGGCGGTACCCCTTTGCGAATCAGGGATATGATGAGGTTGGAAAACAGGAGTACAAAGGTGGTTGCTAATCCCATGCCGATGGCGTTTTCGATGGATGAGCTGACTGCCAGAAAAGGGCATAACCCGAGCGCCAACCGAAACACCGGGTTTTCTTTCCATAACCCCTTCACAAATTCCGCACTTGCACTCATGGGAGGTCCTCCCTGGCTGATGTTACCTTGTTCTTTAGTAATTTTGCCTGATTTCGTATCGCATCAGTGATGGTTCGGGAGGTGATGGTGGCGCCGGTGATGCTGACGATTTCGCCGCCGTCTTTATCAACCATAAGTTCTATAGCGGGTTTTTTCTTAAATTGGCGCTGGAACCAGGGATCGTGTTCGCCGTATCGGATTTCCACGGCTTTGGTGCCTAATCCGGGGGTTTCCAGTTGTGAGATCACCTTAATTCCGTTGATATTCCAATCCAAGTCCACCCCGACTACGGTTACGATCACACTGGAATACCCCTGACCGGCAGCGGAAAATACCCACCCCAATAATTCGATAGCCTCGGAATCCGGATAAGCTTCATAGTAGGGAAGTGTGCTGCTCGAATCCTTTAACACAAAGATTCCCATTTCAGCCCCCGGCATGACCTCACGCCGAGCACGCAGCCGCTCCATCCGCTGATACTCGGCAATCAACGGCGCTGTATGAGTATTTAACAGCGCCAGACTTCCGGCGGAAATGCAGGCTACGATGGTTAAAATTACTCCCAGTCGAATGATGTATCCCATGTTCAGGTCCTTAGAATGGGGGTTTTGCTACTTCACATGGGGCACGATCCGCCAGCAGGCGGACAGCCCCTACGCGAGATACCACTTCCGCTGGAACGGAGGTAGGATGACAGATTTATGTACTCACCTCTTGGGCTTTGAGGGTTTTTAGTCCGAATTTCTTGGGCATGGTGTATTTATCCAGTAAGGGTGTGGTCAGGTTCATCAAGAGGATGGAATAGGAACATCCCTCCGGATATCCCCCCACCAGTCGGATTACCACGGTAATCACCCCACACCCCACTCCGAATAAGATTTTACCTGTGAATGTGATGGGCGAAGTCACCATGTCGGTTGCCATAAAGAAGGCACCCAGCACCACCCCACCCGCCAGCATATGGAATAAGGGATCACCGGAAAACAATCCATCGGTACCGGCGAAGACCCAGGATAGGATAGCGACAGTTCCTAAGTACCAAATAGGGATTTTCCATCCGATGATTCGTTTATATATAAGGTATATAGCGCCCGCCAGCAATAATATTGCTGATGTTTCCCCAATGCAACCTCCCACATTACCGAAGAATAGTTCTTGATAGGAGCCAAGGACACCGCTGATGTTCTCGCTGGCTTCCAGGATTTTGTCGGGACTGGCGTCAACATCCAACAGCACTTTTCGAGAGGTTTTAAATATTTCCAATGGCGTTGCGCTGGTGACGGCATCCACTAATTTGGTGGATCCAGGTTCCCGAATTCCCCAGGAGAAGAAGTTGAAGCCGCTTTGCACCCACCAGAAAGGGTTCAACCAGTCTTTGGTCATGTGCACGGGCCAGGATGCTAATAGGAATGCCCGACCCAGCAGGGCTGGATTTAAGGGGTTGTAACCCAGTCCACCGAACACCTGTTTCCCGATGGCGATGGCGAATACGGATCCCACAATCGGTATCCAGATGGGGACTCCGGCAGGGAGGTTGAATGCCAGCAGTGCACCGGTGAGGATGGCGCTTCCGTCGGTAGCGGTCACCGGGACTTTACGCCATATTTGGATTACCCATTCGGTGGCGACGGCTGCCAAGATTCCCGCAAGGGTTAGCCATGCGGCTCGCATACCGAATATAAAGATCGCACCGATTAACGCCGGAATCAAGGCGATATTCACCGAGTACATTATTTGGGGAATTGAGGAGCTATCCCGGATATGCGGAGCTGCGGATACGTAATAAGTGGTTGGTGTGTTTTCAGAGTTTGAATCCTTAGATGTCATGCCGTTGCCTTCGCTTTTTTTTGTGCCGCCAGCAGCCCGAGTTTCCCGAACTTAATCCAATGTACTAAGTTACGGTTGGAGGGACAGATGTAAGTGCAAGTACCGCATTCCATGCAGTCCAGGATACCCAATTTATTGGCTTCATCCAACATGTCATATTCGGCTAAAGTGGCGATGCGTGTGGGGACAAGCTTCATGGGGCAGGTATCCACACACCGTCCGCACAGGATGCAGGGTTCGGGTTCGGGGATCCGCGATGATGCCTGGTCCAGGATCATGATGCCCGATGTGCCTTTGATGACAGGCAGATCCAGGGATGGTTGTGCCAATCCCATCATGGGACCGCCCATGATCACTTTCCCGCCGTTACTAATGCCTCCGGCTGCTTCGATCAGTTGAGAGAATGGGGTACCGATGCGCGCTAAGAAGTTGCCGGGTTTGTTGATGGCAGGTCCGGTGACGGTCACGACCCGATCGATCATCGGCTTCTTTTTTGCCACGGCATCCCACATTGCTTTGGCGGTACCGACATTTTGTACCAAGCAGGCAACATCCATAGGCAAGCCGCCTGAGGGGACTTCCCGACGGGTCAGCGCCCAGATTAGCTGCTTTTCAGCGCCTTGGGGATATTTAACCTGCAGCACGAACACCTTGATATCGGGATCGTTTTTCACTGCTCCTGCCATTATTTTAGCGGCATCGGGTTTGTTGGATTCGATCCCGATATAACCGTTTTTGGCACCCAGGACTTTCATGATGATTCGGAAGCCCTTGACGATATCTTCGGTGTGTTCCAGCATCAGGCGATGGTCGGAAGTGAGGTAGGGTTCGCATTCGGCGCCGTTTAATATGGCGGTTTCGATGTGTTTTTCGGCAGGGGGATTCAGCTTCACATGGGTAGGGAAAGCTGCACCACCCATCCCCGCCAAACCGCCGTCGCGCACCAGATTCAGGATTTCATCCTTGGTTAGATTCTCTATGGGCTTTTCGGTACCGATTCCTTCCAGCCAGCGGTCTTCACCATCGTTTTCGATAATCACGGATTCGATGGGTCGTCCGAATGGGTGCGGCATTGGTTCGATTGACTTCACCTTGCCCGATACGGATGCGTGACTGGGAACCGACACGTACCCGCCTGGCTCGCCCAGCACCTGCCCAATCGCCACTTCCTGCCCTTTTTCCACTATCGGTTTTGCCGGAGCGCCCAGGTGCTGAATCAGTGGGATTACTACCTGGGGCGGGGGCGGCAGTGTAACTATAGCTTCGTGTTCGGATAGGTTCTTATGCTCCGGTGGGTGAGCTCCACCACGAAATGTCTTCTTTCCCAAGATGTCTCCCAAGCGAAACGTTTCACAAAATCAGGAAAAATTTTTATGCGGATTATAGGTCTTTCAATGCTCTGGTAAATTCGCCCACGTCCTGGAACCGGCGATACACGGATGCGAATCGGATGTAAGCGACTTCGTCGATTTTCTTCAGTCGTTCCATCACCAGTTCGCCGATAACTGATGATTCCACTTCACGCGCGACTTGCGATCCTAAGATATCTTCTACATGGGTTGTGATTGCTTCAATTTGTTCTAAGGTCACCGGTCTTTTTGTAGCGGCTAACATAATACCGCGGGTTAGTTTCTGGCGGTCGTAAGGTTCGCGGGTGTTATTGGATTTGATGACCGTAACCGCGGCATCTTCGATATATTCGTAGGTGGTGTATCGTTGGCTGCAGGTGAGACATTCGCGGCGGCGCCTGATGGCGCTTCCTTCACGGACAGACCGACTGTCTATTACGCGATCTTCTTCCCCACTGCAGAATGGGCATTTCATCAGTGGTTCTCCTCGGAATAGTTGTCAGGATCACAAGGATCCTGACCTACTCCGGAATTTTTCCAATAACGCACTTTGACATCGGCTTCAGCAATCATATCCTTAGCCAGTTCATCGGGATAACCTTCCATAACCACGAATTCGCGGATGCCGGCGGCGATCAGCATTTTGGTACACAGGATGCAAGGGTGGTTGGTGCAGTACAGGGTGGCACCGCTGACGCTGACGCCGGAAACAGCGGCTTGGATGATGGCGTTTTGTTCGGCATGCACCGCCCGGCTGATTTCATGTCGTTCGCCGGACGGGACTCCAAGTTTTTCCCGTAGGCATCCACCTTTTTCGTCGCAATGCGGTAAGCCCGGGGGTGGTCCGTTGTAGCCGGTGGTCAGTATCTTCTTGTCTTTGACCAGTATGGCTCCCACCTGCCGGCGTAAACAAGTTCCCCGGGTTGCTACCAATTGGGTGATTTGCATAAAGTATTCGTCCCAGGAAGGTCGGGGACGACGTTGGGGGTGGGCGTTATCAGACACGGTCAATCTTTGATTTCAGTGTGTGTTATAGTTCGCGATATAGGGGGAAGGATTGGCACATTTCGCTAACTTGAACTTTTACTTCCTGTTCGATGTCTTCGTTTTTGGGGTTTGACAGCACACGGTGTATCATGTCACCGATGATTTTCATTTCCGGTTCTTTCATGCCTCGGGTGGTTACCGCCGGGGTTCCGATGCGGATGCCCGATGGGCTAAACGGAGTGCGCTGGTCGAAGGGCACCATGTTTTTGTTTACGGTAATTCCGGCACGTTCCAAGGAAGCTTCGCACGGTTTTCCGGATCGTCCAATATTTGTTAGGTCAACCAGCAGCAGGTGGTTGTCGGTGCCGTGCGATACCAAATCGTATCCGTGACCGATAAGGGTTTCGCCCAGGATTTTGGCGTTGTTGATAGTCTGCTGGGAATAGGTTTTGAATTCCGGCGACATGGCTTCTTTAAACGAGACGGCTTTGGCAGCGATCACATGCTCCAACGGTCCACCCTGAGTGCCGGGGAATACCATGGAATCCATAGCTTCCCAATAGGTTTTGGGTTTAGGCATGTTTTTCAAGACTATCTCACCACCCTCTTCCGACGACAGTATCATGCCGCCGCGGGGTCCACGCAGGGTTTTATGGGTGGTAGTGGTGACGGCATGGCAATATGGAATGGGGTCGGGATGTAATTTGGTGGCGACGTGCCCGGCGAAATGCGCCATATCGGCGATCAACACCGCACCGACTTCATCGGCGATTTCACGGAATTTGGCGAAATCCCAGAATCGAGGGTAGGCGCTGGCGCCGGTCATAATCAATTTCGGCTTGTGTTCCTGTGCCAATCGCCGGACTTCATCGTAATCGATCATCCCGGTTTCTTTTTGTACTCCGAAGGGAACTACGTTGTACAACCGACCGCTGAAATTCACTGCGCTGCCGTGTGTCAGGTGACCACCGTGCGCCAGATTCATGCCCATGAATGTGTCGCCCGGCTCCAGGAAGGTCATGTATACCGCCAGATTCGCCTGGGCGCCGGCGTGGGGTTGGACATTTGCCCATTTGGCGTCGAACAACTGCATGGCGCGGTCGATTGCCAATTGTTCCGATTGGTCCACGAATTGGCAGCCGCCGTAGTACCGCTTTTCGGGATAGCCTTCGGCGTATTTGTTGGTCATGACCTGCCCTAAGGCTTCCAACACGGCTGGGGACACGAAGTTTTCCGATGCGATTAGTTCGATTCCGCCGTGCTGGCGGTCAATTTCCCCGCGGATGATATCATAGATTTCGGGATCGGTGTTCTTCAGGAAATCCATCGATACTCCTAATCACGAAGTATTTGCGGATGATTTGGTTTTGAATGGCTCGGTCAAGGTGTCGATTTTATTTACCCGGCGTTCGTGGCGACCACCATCGAACGAGGTATCCAGGAATACGTCCACGATTCCCAAGGCTTTTTCCATCGGTGTGGTGCGTTCGCCAAGGGTTAGGATATTGGCATTGTTGTGGGCGCGCGCCATCTGGGCGGTGTCGGTATCCAGGCAGTGTACGGCACGGACACCTGGGAAGCGATTCGCCACCATTGCCATGCCGATACCGGAACCACAGATCAATATTCCGCTTTCAACACGACCCTCAGATACTTCGCAGGCGGCTTCGACGGCGTAATCGGGGTAATCCACCGATTGGTCGTTAAAGGGTCCTTTATCCACCACCGCAATGCTGTGGTTGATCAAGTAGGCTTTTACCGCTTCCTTAAGCTGGTATCCAGCGTGGTCTGATGCGATAACGATGGTCATAGGATTATTGGGTTTCGAATTGTGCTAAGTATTGGGAGATGTAATCCAACTCGTTCCAGTTGGTGTTTATCCAGGTGTAACAGTCGCCGGTGGGTTCCAATTTGCTCTTATTCAGGAACCAGTCCTCTTTTTGTGGAATCAACAAGCTCCCGGATAAGTAGCTTAACCAACGGTCGGCGTCGGCTTTGGCGTCGAAGTCCCCGACTTGGTTAGCGCGTTGGAACAAGCCGTAGGCGATTAGATAGGTTAGTTTGTCATAGTAGTTGACCGGTCTGCCCCGGGAACAGGCATCGGCACTGGTTTGGTAAATTTTTCCCATCACTACCCAGGCTTGCCCGTAGTTTCGATCCTGGGTAATGGCTTGCTGGGCTTTTTGACGGGCTTTGCTAAAGTTTTCGAGTTCGATGTAATCCAACGCTATTTTGCAGATAATATCTTTCCTGTCGGCATCAACAGCCAGTATTCTGCCATAAGTATTGATGGCATTTTGATATTGTGCCAGGTTTTCTTGCGCAAGACCTATGTTTTCAAGGGCTCCGATTTTTTGGGATTCCTGTCCAAGCGCTATTTCAAATTGCTCTATGGCTTTTTCATTTTCACCATTGTCCAAGTAGATATTACCGAGATTAAAACGCTTGGGATAGTCATTGGGATTCTTTTCCAGGAATGAAATCAATTCCGCCATGTATTCCTCTAAGGAATAGGTTTCATGCACTAAGTTGGTAATTTTTTCCTGAATTGATAC
>CBDVBD010000076.1:0-14704 GCA_965372135.1 uncultured bacterium
ATATTTGAATCTTCTTCCTTTTCTATAAAAATCTTCATTTTATCTATAACCGTTTTCTTCCCGTATTGTAATTCTAATGGATCATTCAATGTACTGATATGAGAAAACCAGATCGAACGATTATGTAGTATTCCCTTTAATCCATCGAGTGTAGTATAATGGTAGAGGACTAACGAATCCTCTGAACTATGCATTGGAAGCCAAGTGTTCGAAAAGGAATTCATTGCCTCCCTGATTTCATAAATACCTTCTCGAGGATTCAATAAATATATTGGCTTTGCTTTATAACTCATAACGTCACCTGAAAGTCTCCATCCCAATGATAATTAAAAATATGGCTCTGTTTTGTTGATCCTCATAAAACTCATATACAGTTCAACGTAAGTCCCATCACCAGATAAATTAACAAATAACTGTATTGAAATCAAGGATTATTTTGGGAATTGTAAGAAAATTTTGAAGTTTGAAGTTTGAAGTTTGAATGTGAATCCGCCAGAGGCGGACAGGATGACAGAAAGAGGAGATTCTTCACTGCGTTCAGAATGACAAACCTGGGTCCCCGCCTGCGCGGGGATGACAGAAAGGGATGCAGGGATGACTGAGAAGAAAGAGGGAATGGGGAGTATTAACAATTTTGAAGTTTGAGTTTTGAATCCGCCGACGGCGGACAAGTTTTGAATGTAAAGATGGCAGAAAGAACCACCCAATCCTATATAAGAACAGAATTGGGTGGTGTGGTTAGTTACAAATAATATGTGAAACGTTTTACTTCTAATGTACGAAGTGGTTTACTTGAGTACAACCATCTTCTTCATGTCAGTAAATCCAGCGGCTTCCATGCGGTAGAAGTAGATACCGGAAGCCAAATCGGCAGCATTAAATTCCAAATGATGTGCCCCAGCGGACAATTCCTGATTTACTATAGTCACCACTTCCTGTCCCATCAGGTTATACACCTTCAATGTCACCGGTGCGGCATGAGGCAGGTAGAAACGCACCGTAGTCGTCGGATTGAAGGGATTGGGATAGTTCTGCGCCAGATGGAAATCACCGGGTGCATACTGGATCGGATCATCGGATACGCCTTCGGTAGGTTCGATCTGCGCATGGATCAGGTAATCAAAGCCAGACGGTGGGGCTGTCGTGCCGTTGTGTACAAAGAAATGGCTGTCGCCAAACACCTGATCATCACCCAGGATATGGGGAAATTGATCCTGAGTGTCGGTAATCTTAATCCAGAACCAGAAATTATCGGACCGTCCTTGCAGTTCAGGCACGCCACTCAAATCCACCGTCTTCCAGTTGGGATTCACCTCGCCGGGAGGAGTCACCGTCACCGTGATGGTGGTGATTTCAACACCAGGGATTTCACTGGCGTCGCCTTCGAAAATGACCAAATCGAAATCCTGGGCAAACGCCTGGCTCATGTCAAACAGGAACTGCGCTTCCATCACGTTGAATGCGCCGGGAATGTTGTCATCAGCCGGGGTGAAACGGCAGGCGGCGCCGGTGCCGGCGTCATAACTGAACTGCCATTGCATGGTGCGATTATCATATCCCAGCACCCATTGGTTTTCCGGAGTGACTTCCACATCCAGGACGGTACAGGTGTCGTTGCTGGGATCCTCATCCAAACCCCATTCCGTCCACGCTCTGTGCCAATAGGTTCCGACTGCGGACGGGGTCCAATTGAAATTCCGGGTGAGGGACATTCCAACCTCTAAGGTCATGTTGGGTGCTAACGGCAGTGGATTTGCCCCTTGCACCTGCCAACGAGCCCCCACTGCATAAGCTATGTTGGTTCCCAGGTTCGATAATTCCGCTTCGCCATGAGTCTGAAACCCTACCGAAGTGGGAAATGGGATGTGCAGATAGGTACATCCGCAGTCATAGGGAAACGCATCCATGGCATCGATGTACACGCTGTCAATGTGTAAACCGGTTCCGGTGGGGGTGTCTTCATCGGATTCGAACACCACACGGAACATGCAAACGTACCCCAGATATTCCGAGAAATCCAGGTTTCCTTCGGTATAAACAGCATCGAACCACGACCAGGTGGCTGGAGCATCCGAATATACGTAATTTGATCCACTGGGATTGCCCCAGGGATTGGTCACGTTGTACCAGTTGACTCCAGAGTCGGGGCTAATCTCCACACACCAATAATCTACATCGGGAATCGAATCAGGATCGTTGATGTTTCCCATCACCATAAAATCACCTGCTACCGTGCCTGCAGTGTAGCCGGTCAAGTCAATGTAGGGACTCATGACCGCGTTATTCATGTTGGGGTTGTACGAGCCGCCCTGGATGCCGCATCTCAGCACATGTGTCGGGGATGGAGCGGCGGGGTAACCGTCCTCAACATGCCACAAGTCACCCCCGATATCCTGCACGCTAATATTGGAAAAGCCGGTGGAATCTTCCCCGTCGTTATAGAAAATCTGAAATGCACTGTCCGTCACCGTAATTTCATCCACCAGCCAGGTAAAGAATTCCGGATTGGTGATGGTGGAAACATCGGTGTCGGTTGCGAACGCAAACCGGATTTTCACCTGCTCACCCACATAGGCGTTCAAATCAGCGGTGATTTGTCCCCAACCGCTGGAATTCCCCGCCCATCCGGGAATATTGGTACCCTCCCCATGCTGGTAGCCAAAGCTGTACAGCGAGTTGCAGGTGTAATCTGGTTCCACCACGTCATTTCCCAGCACGGTCCAGGTCACTCCATCATCGGTGGAAATCCGGATGTTCATCCCGTCCCATCCGTCCCAGGGTGACGTGGCGCCTACCGGATCCTCGCAGTAATAACTACTTTGAAACGACAATTGGGGATTTGTAGCGGTCGCTAAGTCAATCGGCGGGGTGTCCAACGCCATGTACCAGTCGTCGCGGTAGCCGCCAAGGGCAGCATCTGCACACCACCAGGACATGCCGCTGCCGCCGTAGGGCTGGAAATCATCGATATGCCATACCCCCGGATCGGCGGTTAAGTCGTGTGTGGTCCAGGTGAACGCGCCTTCGAAATCCTCATAGAAAATGATTTCGTCAGTCCCATTCTGCCCTGGAACCTCCCTATTGGTGGCGGGTTGTTTGGCGTTCATGGTGGTGTAAACCACTTCTCCGTTCCAACGCCATTTGCGTGCCTCAACTCCCGATGTCACCACCAAGAGCATCAGCACGCCAATCAGTAAAATCCGTCTCATGCACTCCTACTTCAATTAAAATTGTTTATCTTTAACGTCGCCCTCAATTCCAAAAAATTGCCTGCCAACAAGACCCCTCCAAAATATGGATTTTTTCCTAAATAGTCAAGGATTTTCCTGTATAGAAGTGCCGAAAATGATAGTAGTCATTTGACTTGGTGTGTTTTCCTCGTTTTTGATTGCTTTTTGATGGCAATTTAGTTATATTTTCTACGCCTTGTTTGAAAGCCCATGCTTTTAAAGCTTTATTATCTATAATAATTGTTATAATGCAGGGAGTATGCTGTCCACCTCTGAACAATTTAACGCCTATTTCATGTCCGACGCTCATCTCGGTCGCGCAGGACCGATACTCGAAGAGCAGAAGGTTACGTATCTAAAGGAATTCTTCCAAGAGGTGTTGGAAAACGCCAGCCACCTGTTTATCGTCGGTGATTTGTTCGATTTCTGGTTTGAATGGAAGACAGCGATTCCCAAAGACACGGTTCCCATCCTAATGGAACTGAAATCCTTGATTGATCGTGGGATCGAGGTGCATTATTTGGCGGGGAATCACGATTTTCACTTAACCGGGTTCTTGGAAACCGATGTCGGGTTGATCGTGCACTCCGAGGATATGGAAATCACTCTGGGCGGCAAACGGTGTTATGTGTTTCACGGGGACGGGGTGTTGAAAGGTGATGGGCGGTATCGCTTGATGAAACGTATCATCCGGCATCCCTGGTCTGTGGCGATGTATCGGCTTTTGCATCCGGATTGGGGTATGGCGATCGCTCGGGCTGCCAGCAAACTGAGTAACCGGCGATTGGCGTTGAAATACGAAGATTTCCATGCCGAAGAACATGCTGCATATGCCCGAGAAAAACTTCGGGAAGGGTTCGAGATAGTGGTGTTGGCGCACTGCCATCATCCCGTGTACCGGGAATTCCCGGAAGGCACCTACATCCACATCGGCGATTGGATAGAGAATTTTACCTATGCTCGATGGGACAATGATGGCATCAGTTTGTACCGATGGTTGGATAAATCCCCGGTCACTTCGGAATAATTATGTGGTTTAAGAAATCAACAACATCGGAAAATGTTGCAGATTCCAATGCAGGTAAAACCGGATACCAGCTGGAAAAGCGCTGGTTCCTGATCTGTTTCTTGATTGTGGGGGCTTTAGGCTTGATACTGGTTGCCTATTTAGCGTATCTATCTCGCGGCCTCCCCTCACCATCGCAGTTGGAGAATTACCAGCCTCGGTTGGTAACGCGCGTGTTGGCGAAAGACGGTATCGTCATCAAGGAACTCTACACCCAGAAGCGGTTTTTCGTGCCGTTAGACAGCGTTCCCCAATTCGTGATCGACGCCGTAATCGCCACCGAGGACCGCAAATTCTATAACCATTGGGGGATCAATATGCTGACCATCGGTAGAGCCATGATGGTCAATATCGCCTCTATGGGAATCCGGCAGGGAGCCAGTACCATCACCCAGCAGTTGGCGCGGAACCTGTATTTGAGCCACCGCCGCACCTATGCCCGAAAAATCCGGGAAACCCTGACCGCCATCGAGATCGAACGCACCTATTCCAAGCGCGAAATCCTGGAAATGTACCTCACGCAAACCTACTTCGGCAGCGGGGTGTACGGTATCGGTGCCGCCGCTATGAAGTACTTTTCCAAATCGGTGGGCAACCTGACCCTTACCGAAGCCACCACCCTGATCGGACTCCTAAAGGCACCCGCGCACTATTCCCCTATCAAGAAACCGGAAGCCGCTATAGCCCGACGCAACATCATCCTGAACAACATGCGGGTGTGTGAGTACCTCACTGACGAGCAGTATCATCAGGCGGTGGAAGAGACCTTAGCGGTCAACTTGAGTGAAACGGTGGATGAAATCGGGATTGCCCCGTATTTCACCGAAATGATCCGCCGGGGATTGTCGAGACGGCAGAAAAAATACGGATTCGATTATTACCGTGACGGCTTGACGGTGGAAACCACCTTGGATGTCCGGTTGCAGCAATTTGCAGAAACTGCGGTAGCGGAACACCTGCCCCAACTCCAGCAAAAGGTCACCGACCGCTACCTGACGAAAGACCGGCAGGAATTCGTGCGTCACAAGTATCCCAATGCTGACCCGCTGGAATTGTACCAGGTGCTGCAGGATACCGCAATTTTGGATTCCCTGATCCGTGCCGAGACCGTAGTTCAGGTGGCGTTTGTGGCGATCGATCCACACACCGGGGATATCTTGGCGATGATCGGCGGTCGTGATTTCCGGCAGTACAAATTCAACTGTGCCATCCAAGCCCGCCGGCAGCCGGGATCGGCGTTCAAACCCTTCGCCTATATCGCCGCCATCGACAATGGCTATCCATTGACCACCAGGCTCCTAAATCAAAATATCGTGGGTACATTACCGGGCGGGAAACGCTGGACGCCGCAGAATTACGACCTGTCCCGCGGTGGTCCAACTACGCTGCGGGAAGGATTGCGCAGATCTATAAACTTGGTAACGCTCAGGCTGGTCATCGAGCTGATCAAACCGATACAATTAGTAACTTATGCCCATCAAATGGGCATCGAATCGCCCTTGGACACCGTGTCGGCGTTGGCGTTGGGATGTTCGGGGGTTACACCCTTGGAGTTGGTGTCGGCATACAGCGCATTAGCGGCACGGGGGCTTCGAGCCGAACCCACTGCTATCAAACGGATTATCGATCGTCACGGTAACGTAGTCGAGGAAAATTCCCCCCGCCGGGATGTGGTGTTGTCCGAGGAAACCGCCTATCTGATTACCTCGATGTTGGAATCGGTGATCAACCGCGGTACCGGTGGTTCCGCTCGCTGGAAACACGGATTCGTAGCGCCGGCAGCCGGCAAAACCGGCACCACCAACGATTTTACCGATGCCTGGTTCTTAGGCTTTACCCCTAAAATCGCCGCCGGAGTCTGGGTGGGGTTAAATGATCCCGGACTCAGCTTGGGCAGAGGACAGACCGGCTCCAGTGCCGCCTTGCCGATGTGGGCGAAATTCATGAAAGCCGCCTACGATTCCTTGGGATGGAAATGGGAAAAATTCGATATGCCCACCGGTGTAGTAGAGGTCGAAATCTGCGAAGAATCATTAACTCTTGCCACCGATTACTGCCCTAAAACCTTCAAAGAAGTGTTCTTCCGCAAAAACCAACCACGCAAAATGTGTCCGATACACGGTAGCATCGGGATGAGTCGCCGCTAAATCCCAAAAATAAATTTTGCTTAATCTAACACTGGAATAAGTTTCGCTTCCGGTTTGCTATGAAAACATCATTTTCTTTGGAACAAAAGTGGGAGTTTGTAGGTCTAATTCTATGAAGTACATGTGAAAAGAATGTCATGTAGTTAAGAATACATGGAAATCAATAGTTATGTCCTCATAATACACAGATTAGGACACACATGAATCACACAAAATCCTTTGTATTGCTGCTGGTGATGTTGTTTTGTATTACGTCACCAATTTTTGCAGACAACCCCATCCGTGGATTCCTGATTGACGCTACCAGCGCCGAACCGCTGCCGGTGGCGAATGTAGTTTTGGAGGGAACTACCCGGGGAGCCTTTACCAACTTAGACGGCTATTTCGTGATCGATCACCTGCCACCGGGAACCTACACCCTTCGGCTGTCTCATTTAGGTTATCATGCTAAGCGGCAGGAAGTGGTGGTTACCGACCAATTGATGGAGCCGATTCACATCGAGTTGACTCCGTCAGCCATGCAGTTGGAGGAAGTTGTCATCACCATCGAGAAGGAGGATACCCGGATGGATCCGGTGGTGTCCCATGTTCCCATGGAGAAGGGGGTAATAAAAACCATGCCCACCCTGGGTGGCGAAATGGATGTGCTGCGCGCCATCCAGACCATTCCCGGTGTCAAAGCTACTTCGGAAATCTCCAGCGGTATCTATGTCCGCGGCGGCAGTCCCGATCAAACCTTGATCCTGATGGACCATAACGTGGTGTATAATCCCAACCACATGTTTGGGCTGTTCAGCACCTTCAATGCCGACGCCACCAAACGGGTGAATCTCATGAAAGGCGGATTCCCGGCTGAATATGGCGGTCGTTCCGGCAGTGTGCTGGAAATCATCACCAACGAAGGTAACCGTAAGGAAATCGAAGGCGTGGCGATTTTGGGAATCCTATCCAATCGAGCATCGTTAGAAGGTCCGCTTCCCCATAACCGAGGTTCCTTTGCCCTGTCCGGACGACGAACCTATCTGGAGCCGTTACTTGCTTACATGCGAAATTCGTTGGATGAAGATATGCCAGATTATTACTTTTACGATTTCAACGGGAAATTGAACTTGGATATAACAAACAAGAGTACCGTTACCACCGCCGGATACTGGGGAAATGATAACTTAGACATGGAGTTCGGACCCGACGACAACCGCACCGACCTCCATTTGTCCTGGGGAAACCGTACCCTGACCAGTCGATATCGCCAGGTACTGAGCCGCAGCATGTTCCTGTCAACCAACGCAGCCATCAGCCGGTACCGGTCTAAAACCTATATAGAAAACAGCGGCAGCACCGTGACAGAAATGTATGACAGACTATATGATTATTCGTTGAAATCCGACCTGGAATTCCTGGGCGCCCAAAACCACCATTTCAAAATCGGCGCCGCCGTTAACCGGTATCATTTCACCCTGCGCATGTTTAATTACGAAATCACAGAAGTCGATGTCAATCAATTCAGTACCCTATTATCCGGCTATTTGGAAGATAGCTGGCGGATACATCCCAGGTTCGAAATCAAACCAGGCATCAGAGGATACTATTACAATCGGGGAAAATATGCCAGGCTCGATCCCCGGTTGGCGTGTGTGTTTCACTACGACGTCGATATGCGATTTAAGGTTGCCGGTGGGCATTATACTCAATTCATCAGCCTGATAAATTTCGGCGAAGGCATGAGTAATTTCGATATCTGGGTCCCCATCGACGAAACCCTTAAACCGTCTTATTCCGATCAAGTAGTGGTTGGATTCGAGTGGGATCCCAAAAAAGACCTGGAATTCACCGCCGAAGTATACTATACCGATATGAATGAACTGGTAGAACTTAACCAGATACAGATGGAGGAAGCCGTAAACGCCGCTGATCCATACCTAACCGGTGGTAAAGGAATTGCGTACGGATTGGAACTGATGCTCACGCAGAAGAAAGGTCGCTTGACCGGCTGGGTGGGATATTCGTTGTCCTGGACGAAGCGGCAATTCGAAGGCACCTATCTCAACAATGGCGATTGGTTCTACCCGATCTGGGATCGCCGCCACGATTTCATTATCAATGCCAGTTATGCGTTGAATCACCGTTGGGAACTGTCCGGCACCTGGCGGTACCACACCGGACAAGGCTATACTCAACCGTTGGGGGTTTATGTAAATCGTTATGCCATTTACGGGTACGATCGTGGAGTGGTAAACGGCGATATGAATAACTACCGTTTTCCCGCTGACCACCGTTTGGATCTGGGTGCCACTTACAAACATCATTTCTTTTTTAACTTGCCGGCACGTCTAAATTTCGGTCTCTACAACGCCTACAGCCGCAGGGCTTATTGGCGAAGGTTTGTGGACACCGATGAAAATCCGGTGGATATCGAGGATATTAAACTGCTGCCCATTCTGCCCATGATTAGCTACGAAGTGAGGTTCTAAATGAATACTATTCAAGGTAATAAACTACCGCATTACTTATTCAGATTTGGTGTTTTCTTCTCCACGGCGTTAGTGGTGCTTTTCAGCATTTCCGGTTGTGAAGACAACCCTACCGAAGTGGAAGACTACGATCCCCAACCGGTGTTGACCTGTTTCCTGTATAATGGTGAACCGGTTGACCATGTCTTTTTAGAGTGGGTTGGATCATTGAATAGCGTGTATGTGCCAAGTGACCAACACATTTTTTATGCAGATATTGTCATGTTCCCAGTGGATAATCCATCTGCAGGTGATACCTTACACTTCAGGGAGGTGTTTGATCCAGAAGAAGGTTGGGTCTATTCACCGATGCCAAACGAAACTCTGATTCCTCAAAGTTTCGTACGCTATCGCATCGAAGCCCGTAATCCGTCAGAAGACTTATATATTTGGGCGGAAACTACTGTTCCCGATACATTTACATTAACCGTATCACCGTATACGCTTGACTTCGATACCATATCTGTCCCGTTGGATTGGAATGATCCACCACTCCGCTTGGACTGGACCACCGCGGATTCTGCTGCCGGTTATGTCTATAATTCCTTAGCCTTGGACAACGATCCGTTAGTTCCTTTGGACCCCGAGATGGAGATAGATGATTACCCCGGAACCTTGCAGATCGTGTCCTTGAATATCAACGCCAACACGGCGGAGGTTCCCTGGTTTGCTTTTGAATGGGTGGGATTGCATAAGGTAGAATTCCAGGCTGCCAGCATAGAATACGCAGAATACACTGTGTCCCTATTCCATGCCAATAACGCGGATCCCATTTCCAATATCAACGGCGGATTGGGCATCTTTGGCGGGCTTTCACACCACACTTTCTACCTCACCATGCAGCGGGTGCAGTAGTTAGAGAAATAATAACAATTGATTACATCGTGCAAAACTTGTAGCAGGTGCGCATTTTTCGCTACTTTTCGTAGCGAGGCAGTATCCTACCTGTTATGGCATAACTTACCAGATATCTTGTAATAACAACCACTAACAACACACCATACAACCACCATATACGCCCCCCTATGTCCGGTATATTTGTTGCTTTGATATACTAAAGCCTTGATCTGTGGTCTGAATCAACAACAGTACAAGGAGGACGAGATGAAAAAACTGAATTTGCTGACTTTGATCCTGTTATCGGTTCTTGGATTTTCCTCCACAATCCTGGCTCAAGACAGCCTGAATGTCACCATGGTGGGAAGTCTTTACAACAATTGGGGTGCTGCCTATAGTGTGGCAGTATCGGGCGAATATGCCTATGTGGCGGATCACGGTGTAGGTCTTCGGGTGGTGAATGTATCGAATCCCGAAAATCCCATAGAAGTCGGGTATTGTGATACCCCGGAATATGCTGTGGATATTGTAGTATCCGGCAACTATGCCTATGTGGTGGATTATTATTTTGGTCTCCGGGTGGTGGATGTAGCAAATCCCGCAGACCCTGTGGAAGTGGGATATTATGAAACCCCAGGTTATACCAGTGGCGTGGCAGTATCCGGCAACTACGCTTATGTGGCGAATGGGACTATTTTTCGTGTGTTGGATGTATCTAATCCCGCTAACCCGATGGAAGTGGGTTATGATTCAATCCGTTCTTTTGGCGTGGCGGTTTCCGGCAGCTATGCTTATGTGGTAGAGGGTGCTGGTGGTCTTAGAGTGGTAGACATCACTACTCCCGCTCACCCAACAGTTGTGGGTTATTGCCAGATCCCAGGTGAAGCCATTGACTTGGCGGTATCCGGTGACCACGCCTATGTGGCAGATTGGCCCTTCGGTCTTAGGGTGGTAAACGTAGCAGATCCCGAAAATCCAGTAGAAGTGGGGTTTTGTGGTACCCCGAGTGATGCCCTTGGCGTTGTGGTATCCGGTAGCTACGCCTATGTGGCGGACTACGATGCTGGTCTTCGGGTGGTGAATGTGGTGAATCCCCAAAATCCCGTAGAGGTAGGTTATTGTGAGGCACCAGATTTTGTTCTGGGCGTTGCGGTATCCGCTAACTATGCTTATGTGGCGAGTAATTATTCCGGTCTGCGGGTAGTGAATGTTGTGAATCCCGAAAATCCAGTGGAGTTGGGTTATTATGACACAGGTTCAGCCGAAGACGTAGCGGTATTTGGTGACTACGCTTATGTGGCGGATTGGGATGGGGGTCTTCGGGTGGTGAATGTGGCGAACCCCCAAAATCCAATAGAGATAGGTTATTGTGATACCCCAAGTTATGCCGGTGATGTGGCAGTATCTGGTAACTATGCTTACGTGGCGGATAAGGATTCGGGTCTTCGGGTGGTGAACGTTGTAAATCCCCAAAATCCGGTAGAGGTGGGATTTTGTGATACCCCAGGTTCTGCCCATAGCGTGGTGGTAGCGGGCAGCTATGCTTATATGGCGAATTTAGGTTGTGGTCTTAGGATAGTGGATATTACAAACCCTGCAAGTCCCGTTGAAGTGGGGTATTATGATACCCCCAACTATGCACATGGCGTTGCGGTATCTGGCAGTTACGCCTATGTAGCGGATTATAGTGCGGGTCTTCGGGTAGTGAATGTTGAGAATCCACAAAATCCTGTCGAGGTAGGTTATTGCGATATACCAGGTTATGCTCGCGGCGTGGCGACATTGGGCAACTATGCCTATGTTGCGTCTGGAGGTGGGGGGCTTCGGGTGGTGGATGTGGCGAATCCCGAAAATCCTGCAGAGGTTGGTTATTACGATACGCCCGGTCATGCTTATGATGTGACGCTATCCGGTAGCTACGCCTATGTGGCGGATGGGTATTACGGCGGTCTTCGAGTGGTGAATGTGGCGAATCCTGAAAATCCTGTAGAGGTTGGGTATTACAATACCCCTGGTTATGCCTTAGGCGTTGCGGTATCGGGCAATTACGCTTATATGGCGGACTATTGTCATTTTGAGGTTTTCGACTGTTCTCAGGCGCTTCCGGTGCCAAATACTGAACTCGCAAAGGTTCCTTTGAGCTATTCTCTGCTGCCTGCTTATCCCAATCCCTTCAACGCTGCTACTACTGTAATGATTGGACTGCCTCAAGCTGCTCGATTGCAGGTCAGTGCATTCAATATCCTGGGTCAGAAAGTCGCTTCCATGGCTGATGATCGCTATTCGCAAGGTTATCACCGTTTCACCTTTGACGCCTCAGGGCTTGCCAGCGGGATTTACTTTATCAGTGCAGTAATTCCAGGGAATCAACACCAGATCCAAAAAGTAGTCTTAATGCGATAATGACCGTCAATGCGATGTTGTATAAAAAAGCCCTTGATTTTCAAGGGCTTTTGTTATATCTTCTGGTACGGTCGTTAATTAGTGTAGAGTGCTAGTGCCATAGCACGGATTCCCGCCACTAAAGGGCAGGCTCTACGCGGGAATTACAGGGAAGATTGTTTGACCATTCCGAGATTGCCACATCCCGACCAGTCGGGATTCGCAATGACGAGGATACGTCGCAAGGGCAGCGTGGGTTTTTTCCGTCAGTAGACGGATCCTAGACATCCGGCACTTGCCGGATTGGAACCCGACCTACACATTGAATCGGAATTGGATTAAATCGCCGTCTTTGACAACGTAGTCTTTGCCTTCTAAGCGCAGGACGCCTGCGTCGCGGCAGGCAGCGAAGGAGCCGCATTTTAGGAAATCGTCCCCGTGCACCACTTCAGCCTTGATAAACCCGTGTTCCATGTCGGTATGGACCACCCCGGCGGCTTTCGGTGCGGTAGCACCCCGGCGCACCGCCCAGGCGCGGATTTCGTTCTCGTTTTGGGTGAAGAATGATTGTAATCCAAGCAGGTGATAATTGGTGCGGAGGATGCGTTCCCGAGCCGGTTGATTGAACCCCAAATCTTCTAAGAAAGCCGATAAATCCTCGGGATCCAAATCGCCCATTTCCAGTTCGATATCGCCGGAAATCACGCACACATCCACCGGACCTTCGCCCAGCGTGTTCCGGATTTGGTTCGCAGTCTGTTCCCCGGCGGATAGTCCACCTTCGCCGACGTTCAGCACTACCAGTAGTGGTTTTTCCGACAGAAACTGAAACCCACGCAGAATCTTGGCTTCCTCATCGGCAAAGGACCGGGTGCGAAGGGGTTGTTCGTTTTCCAGCGATTCCCGGCATTTCATCAGCAGTTCCAGTTCCCGGTCGTCGTCTTTGGTGCGGGCTTGAGGGTTCTTTTCCAATCGCCCGATCCGGGTTTCCAAGATCACCAAATCGGACAGCATCAACTCGGTCTCCAGCATCCCCAAATCCCGCAGCGCATCCACCGATCCTTCCGGATGTGGCACCACCTCGCTGGGGAAATCCCGGATCACCATCATCAGCGCATCGATAGTCTGCAGGTGCACCCGGACGCCGGTGTTGAACCATTCCGACTGCCCTTCGCCCTTCGAAACCCCGGCTACGTCCACGTATTCCACCGTGGAGTAAATGAGCTCGCGGTCGGGCAGTTTTTCCGACAACGCCGCCAGCCGGGCATCGGGAACCTGAGCCATCCCGCGGTTGACATCCTTACGGCTGGGAGAAATCCCTATCCCGGCATGACGTGCAGTTAAAATGTTGAATAACGTGGTCTTGCCGGACAGCGGTAACCCCAGTATGCCTACTTGCATAAACCCCTCCAGGGTTTAGGATAGCAGAAACGCGGATTGGAATCCGCTTTCTATAATTTGTTATTGAACAATCGCTTGCAGTGCTTCGTAACGTGCATGCATGTTGTCAAAATCTGCCAACACCCGCTCATCTGATCTCTTATTGCAGGATTTGACAAGTGCCTTTACGCTTTTCTGCAGCGCTTTCCGAGCCGATTTGTATTCCCTTGCATTGATATCTTCGGGCAGATCAGCTTTAGTCAATGCTTTGGAGCTTTCTTGAACGGTGCTGATAGAATTCCGAACCGACTGATAATCGCCGGATTGTACTGCCTGATGCAACGGATGCATCACGGTGTGGAAATTGTTGACCTGTTCTACCCGGGTGTTCCCGCAGTTCGATCCGCAGCCGGAAGAACTTTTCGCTGAACCACCGCAAGCGGATTTCATGATGCAGCCCCCACAACCAGCGGCTTTCGCCGAAGTGACCGACTCGCCAACGGTCGCACTTTTCTTCATTCCAGGGCACCCACCGTGCCCGGAAGAAGATTCCTGTACTCCGGAGTATTTGGCGGGATTCTGTGTGAATGCTTCTTTGCATTGGTCGGAACAAAAGTAATTGACAGAACCATCTAACTCTGCGCTAATCGGCACTTCCGCGGTGATGGTCATGCCGCATACCGGATCGATTTGGTCGTGATGACCAGCCATCGCGATCCAGGTAAACAGAACCGCTGTCAGCATGACAAATGTAATGATAATTCCTGTTCTTTTCATCGAAATGTAACCTCCATCAAATGATGTACCTTATATTATGATAATTGAATTATTGCCTGATCAAATTGTGAATTTGAATTTAGAATGCTCCAAGTGGAAAATTAAAATATAGCATTTTTTTCGCAATTTCTCAAGAGTTTTTTTCTAACTTTTTTCGAATTATTTATGTTTTTTTTCGCTATTTTCGTATCCGGTTTGGTGGGGATGACTGCGCAAGTGCTTGGTCTTCGGCAACTTACCGCTGTGTTCCAAGGAAACGAACTCACCATGGGCGTGTTGTTAACTTCTTGGCTGTTATGGACTTCCATAGGTGGTTTGGTGGGTGCCAGATTGCGTTTTCAACAATTTTACGCCTTAGGAATTGCTATAGCATTT
>CBDVBD010000077.1:0-14409 GCA_965372135.1 uncultured bacterium
TTGACTTTCTGTCATTGGTATAGTATCGAAGGATTCGGATACGATGGTGGAAATGTCAAGATTTCTACCGACGGCGGCAGCACTTGGAATTTGTTGACTCCAGTGGGTGGATATCCGGGCAGTACCAACACTGCGCAAACCTGTATTCCATTAGAACCTGTATATTATGGCACTGCTACTACATGGACGACGGCGGAGTTTAACCTAAATGCTTATGCCGGTGAAACAGTGATTATTCGCTGGACTTTCGGATCGGATGCATCGGTTACGTATCCGGGGTGGTACATTGACAACGTGTCAATCTTATTACCTATGGATTATTGCGTAGATTTGACGCCGGAGACAATTTACGGCGGCGGCAATGCCGGTGATGTGATAGATTACCAGGTGTACGTGGAAAACTGCGGACTGCAGAATGACGGTTATGATTTGTCGGTGACGACCACCGGTCAGGCTTGGACGCATCAGATCATGGATGTCACCGGATCAACAGTTATCACCGAGATAGCGGTAAACTCCGGCGTCACAGACACCTTTTTGGTCAGGGTCACGATCGATCCTGGAGCCGGTATGGGTGAATTCAGTTACGGTGAAGTGGTTGCGGAATCGCAGAACGGAACCCTGGACAACATTCTGTCCGATACTACCACCATCACCACCGAAACGCTGCCGTTTTCTACCATTCCCTACGACTGGGTAGAGATTAATCCGGCGCGTCCCGGTGCGATTCCCGGTGGTATAAACACCGGTATCATCTTCGATGATGACAACGTAGGACCATTCCCAATCGGTTTTAGTTTCCCGTACTATGACTGTGTCTATTTTGATTCGATTCGGGTTTGTTCAAATGGGTTTGCGTCGTTTACGTCAACTGTGACTGATTATACAAACGATCCGATTCCGAATACCTTCGAACCGAACAACCTGATAGCTCCATACTGGGATGACATGAACCCAGCAAGTTACAGTTATGGTTCCGTTTGGTACATGTACGATGCCATGAATGATCGTTTCATTGTGGAATGGGATTCATGCGCACATTTTAGTACCAATGGTGTTTACACATTCGAGTTGATTCTGTACCCAACCGGGGATGTTGATTACCAGTACAAGGAACTAACGGCAGGAGAGGATACCTCGGCGACGGTGGGGATCGAGAATGCTACCGGTACGGTGGGGATTCAGTGTACCTATAATGGTTCAGGTCCGATAAATCCGACACCGGGCATGGGTATCCATATCGCGTCGAGATGTTATCCTGGACCAGACCCGGTTGATAATCTTGTGATCTGGCTGGTGCCTACCGATACTGATATGCGCAGTGCTGTTCTGGACTGGAGTGCGGTATCGGGCGCTGCACAGTACAAGATTTACAAGTCATATGAAGGACCTACGTCGGGATATACTTTAGTTGACTCCACGACTCTTACACAGTGGACCGACACTGATGCAGTGGTGGATTCGGTCACGAGTTTCTACTACGTGACGACGGACGATGGGATGTTGGATTTTTACGATCCTAACATCACGTTTCCCGATAGAGCCCGCCATCCTGCAGTAGTTCCAATGTGGATCCAGGAGAAGTATCCGGAAAAAGAAATGCTTCGCATGGAGTAGTAATTTAGAAACTTCCTAATAACGTTAGCAAAAAAAACCCGCCCTTGAACTGGGCGGGTTTTCTATTAGAAGATGTCAGATGTATTGTCGGACTTCTGTTCCAGCTCAGGCGGGATTGGAACCCGACCTACAAGAGGGCACGGTGCGCCAAATAGGAGCTTCGCACCAAGGGACCGGATTCCACATGACGGAATCCGCAGGTTATTCCTTCTTGTTTCAGTGATTGGAATTCCTCTGGGGTGTAGAACCGGCTGACGGAAAGGTGATGGTGGGAAGGTTGCAGGTATTGACCGAGTGTCAGGATCTGGCAGCCGGCATTACGGAGATTCTTCATTACCAGTCGGACTTCATCAATTGTTTCGCCCAACCCTAACATCAATCCTGATTTGGTGGTTACGCCTTGTTCAGCAGCCTGTTGGATTAAGAATAATGATCCACTGAAGGAGGCTCCTGGGCGTACTTTTGGGTATAGATTGGGAACGGTTTCCAAGTTGTGATTCAAGATGTCAGGCTCGGCAGAAAGCACCGTTTTCAAGGCGTCACTATTTCCTGCGAAATCAGGGACCAGGACTTCGATGGTGGTTTCCGGCAAGTGTTCACGGATGGCTTGGATGGTATTCACGTAGTGATGGGCACCACCATCGGGTAAGTCGTCCCGGGTTACGGAAGTGATGACCACATGCTTCAGTCCCAAGCGGGATGCGGCTTCAGCGACACGTTGGGATTCTTGGGGATCCAGGGGTTGGGGATGCCCGTGAGTAACTGCACAGAAGGCGCAGTTGCGGGTGCACAGGTCACCCATAATCAAGAAGGTGGCGGTTTGCGCGTCCCAACATTCGCCGAGATTGGGACAGCGTGCGCTCTGGCAAACGGTGTGGAGTTCAAGGTCCGCCAGCGTTCTACGGACTGCGGCACTGGTTTTGCCGTGGGGCAGGCGTATTTTTAGCCAATCAGGGCGAGGGGTGTGCGTTCTGGGTTTATCAGCAACGTTCATGAGTTAGTTTGGGGAAACCGCTGAAGCGGTTAGGGTGTATTGATTAATTACGTTTTTACATCACAATAAATTGTGGTGCTATTCCTACCCGCCTGATTTCCCGAAAGGTCGGGATTGAAACCCGGCGGGAACGAATGATTGTTGTCGGGTTTCTTATTTCGCTTCGCTTCATGCGGAACCCGACCTACAAGAAGCCCCCCTTTTATTCCCCCCTTAAGGGGGGGATTTTATTAGTAGACAGCGCATATTTGCTCGATTAATCCAGTTTGAAGTCGCCGTGTTTTTTGATGTGTTCGGTTAAGCCGCCGTCGGCGAGGATGCGCTGCATGGCATCCGGCAGCGGTGGGAAGTCGTAGGTTTCGTTTTTGGTTTTGTTGATCAGTTTTCCTGCACCCAGATCGAGGTCCAATTCATCCCCTTCGTCGATCTTGTCGGTATCAATCTGGATGGCGGGCAGCCCGACATTAATTGAGTTGCGAAAGAAGATACGGGCGAAAGATTTGGCGACCACCGCCTGAGCGCCGGACATTTTGATGATTCTGGGGGCATGTTCCCGGCTGGAGCCCAAGCCGAAATTGGAGCCTCCGACCACGAAGTCATCCTGTTTCACGTTGCCGGGGTAGTCTTCGCGGGCGTCCTCCAGGCAGTGTTTTGCCAATTCGGGCAAGTTTGACCGCAGGTGGGCATAACGTCCCGGCGCGATCAAATCGGTGGAGATACTGTCTCCAAATTTCCATGCATGTCCAGTAGCCATTATATCACCTCCCGGGGGTCGGCGATCTTGCTAGCCAGTGCGCTGGTGGCGCAGGTTGCCGGGCTGGCTAAGTACACAAATGCCGTGGGATTACCCATTCTCCCCTTGAAATTACGATTTGCAGTTGAAATACAATGTTCATCATTCCCCAGGATTCCGGTCTGGGAACCAGGACAGGCGCCGCAACCGGGGGAATTCACCACCGCGCCTGCTTGCACCAGTGTTTCCATCACGCCAGACTGCAGCATTTTAATATAGACTGTTCGGGAACCTGGTGTGACCACCAACCGGGTCTCGGGATGGATTCGTTTGCCTTTCAGGATTTCGGCAGCAATGACGAAGTCCTCGAAGCGACCATTGGTGCAAGTACCCATGTACACCTGGTTCACCGAACGGTCTTTGCAATCGTCGTGGTCGATGGTGCGGGTGTTGTCCACGGTGTGTGGGAAAGAAACCATGGGGGTCAACTGGGAGACATCGATCTCGATGGTTTTCAGGTACTGGGCATCGGGATCTGCATCCAACGGTTTCCATCCCTCTTCGCGGTTGTTTTCTTTCATGTACTCCCGGGTTTTGTCATCGGAAGGGAAGATGCCGCACTTGGCACCGGCTTCCACTGCCATGTTGGACACTACCAGGCGCTCGTGGAAGGGCATGTTGTCGACGGTATCGCCATGAAATTCCAATGATTGATAGGTGGCGCCATCGGCACCTATCATTCCGATCAGATAAATAATTAGATCCTTGGAATATACGCCTTTGGGGAATTCGCCCGTCACCTGTACTTTGATGGTTTCCGGTACTTTGAGCCAGGTTTTACCCAGTGCAGCGGCGACGGCTACATCGGTGGAACCCATCCCGGAAGTAAAGGCTCCAAAAGCGCCACCCTGGCAGGTGTGAGAGTCGGACCCGACCGCGATATCGCCGGGTTTGATGTGTTTTTCCGCAGTAATCACATGACAGACGCCCTCTCCCACATCATACAATGTGGCGCCATGCTCGCGGGCGAAAGCACGGAGTTTGTTGTGATCGGTGGCTAATTCTTTGGCGGAAGACGGCGATGAGTGGTCGATGAAGAACGCCATCTTGTTAGGGTCTTTCAGCTTGGTAATCCCCATTTCCTGGATCTGAGCGACGGATAAAGGACCGGTCCAGTCCTGAAAGTACGCCAGATCCACACCAACAATCACCAGTTCGCCGGGGGACACCTCCCTACCGGCGTGATTGCCGATGATTTTTTCGACTAAAGTTTTTCCCATAATTAATCCTCTTTATTATTTCTTTATTTGTTCGATGTAGAATCTTATAGGTGGATTGCTTCGTTCAAGGCTGCGGCGGCGGCTTCGGCGATGGATTCCGACAGGGTCGGATGGGCATGGATGGTGTTCAATATCTGCTTATGAGTGGCGTGGAAGGATCCCGCCAATACCAATTCCGCAATCATCTCGGTGGCATCTGCGCCAAGAATGTGAGCGCCAAGTAATTTACCGGACTGGGTATCGAAAATCAGCTTCACAAATCCGTCGGATTCGCCGACAGCCTGGGCTTTTCCGGAAGCCAGGAAAGGGTACATGCCGATTTTGATGTCCAAGCCATCATCCTGAGCACGCTGCTCTGTTAAGCCGAATGAGGCGACCTGCGGCTGGCAGTAGGTGCATCCCGGGATGAGATTATAGTCTATGGGTTTGGGATTCAAACCGGCGATACCTTCGACGCATTTGATGGCTTCCGCCGATGCCACATGCGCCAACCAGGGGGGACCGATCACATCGCCGATGGCGTATACGCCCGGGGTTGATGTCTGGTAGGTGGTCTTGTCTGCCTTAATCCAACCGCGCTCGGTTTCGATTCCCACCGCTTCCAGTCCGATGTTTTCGATGTTACCCTGCACGCCGATGGCGATTAAAGCCAAATCGCCCTCGATAGTTTTTGTTTCCCCCTCGATATCCACATTGACCGTTACGCGCTCCTGGGAACTATTGACTCCGGTGACCTTGGTATCCACCAGGATTTCCATGCCCTGTTTCCGGTAGGATTTTGCCAAGGTATCCGCTACTTCGTGATCCTCGATGGGCAGGATTTGGGGCATCATCTCCAACACGGTGACTTTGGTGCCGAGGCTGTGGTAGAAATAGGCGAATTCGATCCCGATGGCGCCAGCACCAATGATAATCAGGCTCTCGGGCAGCTCCGGTTGACACATAGCGCCACGAGCATCAATGATGCGTTCGTTATCGAATTCCACTCCCGGCAGGGGACGCGCACGAGCACCGGTGGCGATGATGATGTTCGCTGCAGTATATTCCTCAGTCTTATCGTTCGAAGTGACTTGCACTTTGTCCGCTGCAAGTAAAACTCCTTCCCCATTCAACCGCTCGATGTCGTTTTTCTTGAACAAGTATTTCACACCGGCGGACATGCGATTGGCGACTTTGCGGCTGCGAGTGATGATGGCATTGAAGTCGATGTTGGGATCAGATACGGATAACCCATAGTCTTTGGCGTGCTTAAAGTGGTTGAAAACCTCTGCACTCTTCAAAAGTGCTTTAGTGGGAATGCATCCCCAGTTTAAGCACACTCCGCCTAGCTTTTGCTTTTCCAGCACTGCGACATTCATGCCCAATTGTGCGGCACGAATTGCGGCGACGTATCCTCCGGGACCGGCGCCAAGTATTATTACATCGTAATCAGAATTTGATTGCGACATTAATCTCTCCAATCACTATAATTTGATTATGGGAGACAAGATAAGTTATAGTGAGATGTCTGAATCACGAGTAAGATACCCGTGCCAAAATCTCTGGGTTCCCGCCTACGCGGGAATGACAATACCGGAATAATGAGGTAGGGTATTTGAACCCCAAAAAGGGGACTGAATAACACCTCAGCCCCCCTCACGCAGGTTTATAATATAAAAAATAATCAGGAAAATTCGACACAAATTTCAGGAGATTTCGTGCTCTTCCAGATACTTTTCCACTTCCAGAGCAGCCATGCAGCCGGAGCCAGCAGCAGTGACCGCCTGGCGATACCGAGCATCCTGGACGTCGCCGCAGGCATAGACACCATCCACGGAGGTCAGGACATTTTGATGGGTTAGGATGTAGCCGATGTCATCCATGTCGATTTGTCCCCGGAAGATGTCGGTATTGGGACGGTGTCCGATGCCCATGAACAGCCCGGTCACTGGCAGATCGTGGGTTTTTTCGGTTTTCACATTTTTCAGTTTCACGGCGGTGACGTTATTTTCACCCAGGACATCTATGATGATGGAATCCCACAGGATTTCGATTTTTTCGTTTTTAAAGGCACGGTTTTGCATGAATTTGGAGGCACGGAGTTCATCGCGACGGTGAATCAGGTACACTTTTTTGGCAAATCGGGTCAGGAAGGCAGCTTCCTCCACTGCGGTATCGCCACCGCCGACTACGGCGATTTCGTGGTCGCGGAAGAAGAAGCCGTCGCAGGTGGCGCAGGCGCTGACGCCTTTGCCGCGCAACCGATCCACGGACTCCAGCGGCAGCCATTGTGCGGATGCGCCGGTGGAGATTATAGCGGTATGGGTTTGAAATTCGGTATGTCCGACATTGATTTTAAACGGTTTTGACGATAGGTCCACAGAGGTTGCATCGTCGGACACATACTGGGTTCCAAAGCGTTCAGCCTGCGCTCGCATGGCGTCCATTAGTTCGGGACCGGTGACGCCTTCAGGGAAGCCGGGGTAGTTTTCCACATCGGTGGTAATGGTCAGCTGTCCGCCGGGTTGGCTGCCTTCGATGACCAGCGGTTCTAAATTGGCACGTGACGTGTAAATAGCTGCGGTTAAACCAGCGGGTCCGGATCCTATGATGACTACTTTCTTTAGGTCGTTATTAGGCATTTTTGATCCTCAGATCCTTCTATCTGTAATGTTTTAATAATCTTAACCTTTTATCTTGAGATATCCTTCGCTATGTTCACGATGACGCAGGGTGAGGATACCCTGGGGCACGCTTAATGATAGCGGGTTGGTTTATTGGGCACCTTTGCCCAGGAGAACAACGGGGATAGTCTGCAGCATGATTTTGAAGTCAAGCCACAGAGACCAGTTATCGATATACTCCAAGTCCAATTTCACCCAATCATCAAAGTCTTTGATTTTACTGCGACCGCGGACTTGCCAGAGGCAAGTTAGTCCGGGTTTGACGGACAGTTTTCGGCGATGCCAGCTTTCGAATTGTTCCAATTCGCTTTCCAAGGGAGGTCTGGGACCGACACAACTCATGTCGCCTTTAAATACGCTCCATAGCTGTGGTAATTCGTCCAGGCTGAATTTACGCAGGAAACGTCCTATGGGCGTGATTCTGGGATCCCCTTTAATTTTAAATGCGATCCCGTTCATTTCATTTCTGTCCATCAGTTCTTGCTTCAGCTGGTCGGCATTATCGACCATAGTGCGGAATTTGTAGCCGGTGAATCGCTTTTTGTTCAGTCCCACCACCCTCCATTTGTAGAAGATAGGACCTTTGGAAGTCAGTTTGATCAGGATGGCGATGGTTAACATCACCGGAGAGAATATCATTAAAATGAAGGAAGAGATGATGATATCACAGAATCGTTTCACCAAGAGCTGCCATTCCTTTAGCGGTGTTGTGGAGTAGGTGAGAATCGGCAAGCCGTGGATTACTTCTGCTTGGACTTTTGAGATCAGACCGCTGAAGAAATTTGAAACGATCACGGTTTTCACGCCCTCTTGTTCGCAGAAGGTTAGCATCTCCGTGGCTTCTTCCAACGAATGGCTGGGCAGAGTAAAGACAACTTCGTCGATGGGGTATTTGTGCATGATTTCCAGCATATCATTGGGAGTTCCAAGCACTTTCATGCCACAGAATTTGGTGCCGACTTTTTGGGGGTCTTTGTCAATAAACCCGATGAGGTCTAAGTCCCAGTCAGCCGATTGCCCTACGGTTTGCAGGAATTGGCGGGCTTGGTTTCCAGCGCCGACAATCAGGACAGATTTTCTGTTGACTCCTTTTAAGCGCAAGTATTCAGCAAGGTAATGAATAAAGCTTTTCCCCAGGGTTAGGAGGATGATATTGATGGTGATAAAGATGAAGAACAGGGATCTTGGGGGCATTTGGATTTTTAGGATATAGCCCAGAATAACCAGGGTGATTGTACCGAAGAAAACGGTGCGAAGGATGAGTTTGAATTCGAGCGGGAAGGAGGTATATCGTTGACCGCGATAGGCGTTTTGTATATCGAAGATCAGCCACCAGAGCAACACCACTAGTACTAATGAGACATAGTAGTTGGGCATTTGGATGTCTTTTCCAAAAGGTTGTATAGCGCGGAGATGCTCACGTACGGCAAATGCGGTCAAGAACGCGGTAATTGTCAGACCGACGTCCATTACTTGCGCTATAAATCTCAGGAGGACACTTTGCTGCTTAATCATGGTTAGACTTAATCCTCACATTTTTTGGTTGTGATGAATCGGTACCTATGTATTTGGCTCACCCATGGATATGACAGAGTTTAAATTATTCAGCGAATTTTGGTTTAACGTTTTCCCTCAGTTTTTGTAGGATAACTTTCCAAATGAATTGGGGATCACGCACCAGATAGCGCACCCACAATCGTCCGGGTTCCCTGGTTAGTCGAAACAACCATTCCAATCCAACATCGGTCATCCATCGTGGTGCTTCTTTAACCTTACCTGAAATCACATCAAATGTACATCCGATACCAAGCGCTACCGGAACTCTAGTTTGGGAAAGGTTATTGGCAATCCATTTGTCTTGTTTGGGGGCTCCAAGCCCCACGAAGAGGATGTCGGGTTTTGCCTGGCGCAGTTTTTCAATAACTTCATCGTTTTCAGATTGGTTTTTGTCAAATCCCAAAGGTGGTGCAAGGGTTCCCACTACTTCCAAATTGGGAAATTGTTCTTTCAATATTTCTGCAGCTCGGTCAGCGACTCCCGGATCACCACCCAGCAAGAACACCGAGTGTCCCAGTTCACTCGCTTGCCGGCAGAGATTTACAACCAGGATACGACCTTTTACATTTTCTTTTAACGGCGTTCCCAGAAATCTTGAGGCATACACAACCCACATTCCATCGGGAACCGATAATTGGGCGTGATTCAGGATGCGGAAGAATTCCGAGTCCTTTTTCGCCTGCATAATAAAATCAACGTTGGGGGTGCAGACCTGGTGCGGTCCACCCTCTTCAATAAAGTTCTTCACACACTCGAGCGTTTCGGCAGTGTCCACGTTATGGAGGGGAACCCCCAGCATATTCACAGTCTTGGGGTTCAACCCTTTAGGCAATAGAACCTCCGGAATTGCGATAATATTCTTTAACGGTTTCGATCACCACGTCTTGGTGCTGGCGAGTCAGTTCCGGGAACACTGGCAGCGCCAATACTTCTTTGGAGGCAGCTTCGGCATTGGGGAAATCGCCGGGTTTATATCCTAAGTCGGAAAAACAGGGCTGCAGATGCAGGGGCATTGGGTAATAGACACCGCTGCCGATATCGTGATCTGTCAGAAACTGCCGTAGTTGATTCCTTTGTTTGCATCGGATGACATACTGGTGATAGACGTGGTAGTTATACTCTTTTACAACCGGTGCGGTGATTTGTTCGATGTATTGCAAGTTGGATGTATAGTACCGAGCATTCTCGATACGTTTTTGATTCCACTGGTCCAGGAACGACAATTTTGTTAGGAGTACCGCTGCCTGGATACCATCCATACGACCATTGATGCCGACGGTTGCGTGCAGATACCTGGAATCTTCGCCGTGTTGGCGCAGTTGTTTGAGGCGGTTTGCCACGTCCTCCCTATCGGTCACCACCATGCCGGAGTCACCGGCAGCTCCGAGATTTTTGGTGGGATAGAAGGAAAAACAGGCTGCATCACCGAAGGAGCCTGCCGGTTTATCGTGATAGAGGGCAGCGACAGCTTGCGCGGCATCTTCGATCACCACCAGTTGATGTTTCTGGGCGATAGAGGTGATATCATCCATTTCGGCTATTTGCCCGTATAGATGGACGGGCATGATGGCTTTGGTGTTTGCAGTCAGTGCGGTTTCGATTTTTCCCGGGTCGATGTTGAAAGTTTCCGGGTCAATGTCGACGAAAACCGGTTTTGCACCGATGCGGACGATGGAACCGGCGGTGGCGAAGAAGGTAAACGGGGTGGTGATTACTTCGTCACCCTGTTTTATACCGAGTGCCATCAATGCCAACAACAATGCATCGCTGCCGGATGATACACCCACGCCGTAGGACACACGGCACAATCCGGCTATTTTTTCCTCTAACTGCGCGACTTTAGGTCCCAAAACGTATTGTTGGGAATCCAGGACGTCGGATACCGCTTGTATGAGTTCGCTTCGTATGGTTTTGTACCCTGCGTTTAAATCTTGAAGGGGAACTTTCACAATAATCCTACTCTATTGTTATCGTCAAATTTTATTGAATTTGTACTGTTGGCTTTATCGTCTTTTATCGGCGCTGGGGTCTACGGACGATGGTGGTCTGACGAAGTCCACACAGGGGTTCATCATTCCGCGATAGGCGCCGAAAATGTAATCGCGGTGCTCCGCTGAAATATTTTGGTGGCAGGGCAGTGCCACCCAGCCGATTTGTTGATCGATTTCTGCCGTGATTCCGAAGGACAGCAGCCGTTCCTGAATCGCTACTGGCGGGTACTGTGGCAAGGTTCGGAACACAAAGGCGGACGGTGCAACGTTTTCATCCAGTTGGTTTAGAGGTTCCATTCCCACTTGTTGAAATAGTTTCAGGTATTCTCCCCACAATTCAACGCGGCGTTGATAATATTCCGGTTGGCGATCCCAGAAAACTCCAAGTTGCTCGCGGACTTGATTGCTTTTGTCAACGTCCAGGCAGCCGAAATTGTCCCAGATATATTTGTCGTCGTAATGTTCGCCGACCAATAGAGCGCCAAATTGCATTGGGAAAACCCGGGTGAAACCGAATACCGATAAATCGCCGAAGGAGCCTACTTTTTGTTCGCCGATTTTTAGGTTCAGGCAGTCGAGGCTGATTTCCAGGATGGGTAGTCCCAGATTTGCTACGTTATCAATTGGCTGATAAGGACAACCGAAGCGGTGGTTTACAACTGCCGTTTTGGTGTTTTTTCGGTGGTCATAAGTCCAATCGCAGTATCCTTCCATTGCACTCAGGATAGCCGGTGCGGGGACTGATTCGGGGAATGAGGAACATATCAGAACAGTGTCATTTTGTTTGACACCCAGTGCTTTTAATCCTGACAGGATGGCAAATTCGGCGTCAGGCATGTAGGTAAAATCCGCACTCAGAAATTCGAAGAGCAGGGTATTTATCGGCATCATAGGACCGGCTTCCCAATGCAGGTGACCGGTGTGGAAGGGGTGCTGAGAAATGCGTGGTAGTACTTCCGGTGATGGTGGTCGGAAGATGATGGGATAGGGGTGGGTGCAGTATTTCTGGAAATAATGTTGCAGTTCGTTTCGATAGGAAACACCGACGTCAAGGAATTCATATTGGGAGTTTTCGAAGGTTTCCACGATGTGCCAGAACATGTAGGCGTTGATTTCGTGCTGCCGTCCCAGGTCGGAACTTCCACCAAAATGGTAGAAGAGGGTGTTTGGGGAAATGGGGGTGATGATGATGGCGCCGGCTAATTCGGCGTTGATTCGCGCCACAAACATCCGCTGGTCATCGGTAAGGGATTCTGGCAGGGTGGCGGGATCGTACCACACTTCTGCCATCAGAGAAAGGTCACGGCTTTCCTCCATGGTAACGTCGGCACGCTGGGCTTTTCGGATTCCCTGTTTGGCGCGACTCCTCAAAAGCTTCAGCGCTTGTTGGCGATTAAGGATCAACATGGATCCTTGGGTAACCTTGTCCTTTCCGATGTAGTGCAGCATTTTTTAGTTTGTCAATAATTATGTGTTTATCACTGAATTCCGGCGCTGGATTCTTGGTTAGACAGGGGGGGATCGTACAATACATATCCAATGTTTCCACCAAGATCACGTCCATCCAGAATCAAGTCTTGCTCGATGACACTACGATTTGTGGTTCCCCACCAATTTCGCTGGGCATAAACATCGGCGTTGCTTACCGCGCGATTAAGTTCGATATAGTAACCGCCAATATTTGCGAAGTTGTTCCGATGAATCTGGGGCGAAGGATCACCTCCGGTTTCCGGAAGGATGTTAATTCCTCGCAGGGTACAATTGTAGATATTATTATATCGAATTGCGGTACAGGGTCGCACCCCTCCTGAGACCCAGATGCCCCAGAGACAATACTCGATTTGGTTATGAGCAATGATTAAGCTATCTTCATTGCCGGGACTAATATTTTGCATGAAAATAGCGGTGGACTCATTGCCATAAGAATGTCCGATCCAATTGTTTCTGATAGTTAGGAAAGCATTTTGCGAACAGTTTATTCCTCTATTATTATTTACGAATAAGTTGTAGTGTACATACCCCCCGCTGACATTGCTGCAACCAACTCCCGATCCGTCGTGCTGGTCTATAAAAATACAGTTTTCGACATCAACAAAAGATACATTGTTAAAGGATGCGCCACTTAAGGTGCAGTTTTTGAAGTATGATCTCTGAATTGACAGGGTAGATCCATTGTTTACAATACCAGCAGTGGCGCCGTCAAAGAGGCACCATGTTACCTGGTTAAGTGTGGAACCGGTAGATTGCAAGTTTACTTGATTCCAGGTTTGGGAGGTGTCGTCGCTAATCCAGTGGATAAATTGGTTGGGTTCGCCCACGGCAATTAAGGTGCCCCAGATATTGATTCTTGTGTATCCGACAAAGCGTATCACGACACCAGGTTCAATGGTTAGTTGTACATCGGACCCCACAGTGGTGTTTTGTGTAATGCGGTAGTGATGTCCGGATTCCCAAGTGGTGTTTTGTGTTATTTGGGGGGGGGGTTGTTCAACGGTGTAGAGCGTGAGGGTGTCGGTGCGGGTTTCCCCACCACGGACTTGCATCCGAAGTGCGTAGCGATACCCGTATCCGGAATCTTCTGCAACCACATTGTAGTCGGCTTGAGACAAATCATCGAAGGCGAACCTTCCATCGCTATCGGTGGTTACGGTACGACTGGCAGTTTGGTATCTGTGATCAAACAGGCAGGATTGGGACGGGTCAAATCCGATACTGGGATACTGGTTAAGAATTTGATCGACATCCGGATCTGAAGATGTCAAGCCGAACAGCGACACAGTGATTCCGGAATGGTCGGTACTTCCCGAACGCAGTACATATCCTACGATGGAACCCAGGTCACCGTCTTCATCGGAGCAGGAAAGGATTCCCAGTAATGCAGTAAATATCAGTATTACCAAGCAACCTCGTATGACACAGCCGTTCATTGATACCTCCACCGGTTTGGGTTTTCAGTCATCAATAAGTTGAGATCAAGGATCCTATCTTATTATATATACAACAGTTGCAGATGCTGCGATCCATAGGATTACATTAATCAGGGTCGGTAGGTCCTGGAAAAGCAGTTTCGAAGGATCTCCGCCTTCGGTTTTTTTAAAGATCAAGTACAGATAACGAAAGACTCCAAAGATAACAAACGGTACCGTAAGGAATAGGTTTTTAGTATGATAAAGCTGCTGGGTGTCGTCAGAGATGGTGTACAGGCAATAGCTCATGATCGTGACAGCACAGACTATGCTCAACAGATGATCGATGAAAGTAACGGAATAGTGTCCCAAGGCTGTTCGATGTTCACTGGAGTTGTCTTCCAGCAGATACATTTCATGCCGTCGTTTGCCGAGTACTAGGAACAGTGACAACAACAAGGCGCAGAACGCCAGCCAGGGTGATAAGTAAAAGTTCGGCATGACATTAGACAATACCATCACACCCCCCAATGCTCGCAGGACAAATCCGAAGGAGAGGAACAGGATATCGAGGATTACCAAATTCTTTACACCGATGGAATATGCAAGATTAATCATAAAGTAGACCACCAAGACCCATCCAAAGGATGGTTCTAAACTGAACCCCC
>CBDVBD010000078.1:0-14299 GCA_965372135.1 uncultured bacterium
TTCCCATTGGATTCAACTTCCGCTATTACTGGTATGATGTGAACCAGTTCTGGGTGGGTTCCAATGGATGGATGAAGTTTTCCACCAGCGGGCAGCTTGCGCAACCAATGCCAACGATTCCAACTGCCACCAATCCCAACGACCTATTATGCCCGTTGGCTGCAGATTTGTTCTTCGAAAATCCGCCATATCAGGGGCATGCGTATTATTGGTCCAACAACAACGACAGCTTGATTGTTTCCTGGCACGATGTACCCACATGGGACCAGTTTGCGCCCCATGGGCTGGGGTCTTTTACTTTCCAGGCTATCCTTACCGTCGCCGATAGCAATATCACTTTCCAATACGGTTTGCAACAAGGAGTTGTTTCTAACAGTTCTGTGGTTGTCGGTATTGAGAACAACACCGGTACCGTGGGTTTGCAGGTCATGTTCGGGGTGCAGCCAACGTCCAACTATGCTGTATTGTTCGAGTACCCCGACTCGATCACCTACGAAGTCCATGACATGGCGGTGACTTCCGTGATGAACGAGGGTTCCTACGGTATGTTCAAAGTGACCGGCTCCGATGTGGATATTTGGTGTAAGATTAACAACGCCGGTAACCAGGACGAAACCGACGCGATTGTAACTGCGGAAGTAACCAATAACCTGGGTCAAGTGATATGGGATGTAACCACAAATCTGGGTGCTATGGTTGCCGGTGAGAACCGGGAAATCACCTTTAGCACCCCGTTTTCAGCCACCGTTGCCGGTACCTACAAAGTGTATGTCGAAGTTGACCTTACCGGTGACATGAATTCCAGCAATGACCAAAAGGGTAGCGAATTGGGTATCATCAATATCCCTGGTGAATTGGGTTATGATGATGGTCTCTTCGATTACGCGTGGGGCTGGGCTGGCGGCTATGGGGGTATGGGAGTGCGTTACGCTCCGCCGGGATATCCTGCAGAGATCACGGAAGTTAGCTTTTATTTTTCCGGAACCACCATGGTACCTCATGACCTGAAGATTCTCGATGATGATGGAGTGAATGGGGCACCGGGCACTGAATTCTATACTGAAGCGATTACACCTACTGCTACTTCAGCTTGGTTGTACTATGATATTGATCCTGCTGTGGAGATTACCGAAGGTGATTTCTACCTGGCGTTAATCCAGAACGGGACATCCAGCTCATTTGCTCTGGATACCACTAACATAGATCCACCATCTCGGCAAACCTGGGAATTCACCGGGGTTTGGGCGCCATTTAGAAACCAGTTAACCGATGAATACATGATCCGCTGCGATATAGACTGGGCAACTGTAGTTCACGACATCGGCGTGGATGCGGTGATGAATGAGGGGTCTACCGGTTTGTTTGTCATCTCAGAATCAGCCGTTGATATCTGGTGCCGGATCCGAAACGCAGGCAACCAAGTTGAAACCGAATGCACCGTATATGCCGAGGTCTTAAATCTCGACAACCAGGTTCAATGGAGCGATTCCATAGATATTGGCACCATCTCGGTTGGTGAGGAACGGGAAATTACTTTTTCTGCACCGTGGACAGCAGATTCCACTGGCGTGTATCGGGTGGATATTGCCATTGATCTCACCGGTGATATGAACCCAGATAATGATTACCACCACTGTGAGGTCAGTATCATTGATCTGCCCGGGGAGTTGTATTATGATGATGCTACCTATGAGTATGCCTGGGGATGGCCAGGCGGTGATGGTGGAATGGGCGTCAAAATGACTCCACCCGGCTATCCCGTGGTGATCACAGAGATTAGCTTTTTCTATACAGGTTCACTTGGGGTATCACACGATCTTCAGATCTTGGCTGATGACGGCATGAATGGTTCACCTGGCACCGTTCTTTACACTGAAGCCATTACACCTACGATTGCAATGGGCTGGAATTACTATTCCATCGACCCATCAGTAGAAATTATAGATAATGGATTTTACCTGGCATTGATTCAGAATTCAGTATCGAATTCTTTCGCAATGGATACTACTGGTAACGATCCTCAATCCCGTCAAACCTGGGAATACACGGGTGTTTGGGCACCCTACCAAAACGCAGCAACCTATGAGTATATGATCCGCTGCGATATGGACTGGAGACCCGAAGTTCACGACATCGGCGTGGACGCGGTTATGAATGATGGGTCCACAGGTATGTTCGTCATTTCGGGATCTGACATAGATATTTGGTGCCGGATACTGAATGCTGGAAACCAAGACGAGACCGAATGCACCGTATTTGCAGAGGTCTTAGATCTTGTTAACCAGGTTCAGTGGAGCGATTCCTTAGATATCGGCACCATAATAGCAGGTGAGGAACGGGAAATCACTTTCACCACACCCTGGACTGCTGATCCAGAGGGAACTTATCGTGTGAAGATTGATGCTGACTTGATAGGCGACATGAACCCAGACAATGATATCCTCGATTGTGAACTGGGAGTTGTCAGCATTCCTACTGAGCTGTACTACGATGATGGTTCAATGGAGCAATCGTATGGATGGGGAAGTGGAAATCGTGGAATGGGAGTTCGATTCATTCCTCCTACCTATCCCATTCAGATTGACAGTGTGTACTTTTACTACCCTGACGAACCCTCTATGAGCCTTGACCTAAAAATCATTGACGATGACGGCGGGAATGGATACCCAGGAACCACGCTTTATTTCGAAACCGTTGATCCTACAACCTTAAACGGATGGAATGTCTTTATAATCGATCCGCCAGTGATGATTGATGAGGGAGCATTTTTCCTGGGATTGATACAAACTACAAGCGGTTTCCCTTTCGCGTTAGATACTCTTGGTACTGATCCCGAGTCACGTCAAACCTGGCAGTACATCGATGCTTGGGCTCCTTTCCTGGAGCAATCCACTCAGGAATTTATGATCGGTTGCATAGTCGCCGAATGGGTGAATGTTGATCCTGCGGATTTGATAGTAAAAACCTACTACTTGTTGGAGAACTATCCCAATCCATTCAACCCTGCTACTATCATCCGTTACTCTCTGCCAATGCCGAGCAAGGTCACCCTGAAAATCTTCGATGTAACTGGACGGCTTGTTAACACTCTGATAAATAGAGAGATGCCACAAGGTCTGCATCGTATCAGTTGGGATGGCACCGACATGAACGGTAATCAAGTATCAAGCGGAATTTACTTCTACCAAATGGATACACCTCATCATCGTAAGATAGCGAAAATGGTGTTGATCAAATAACCAATCCCTTATACTTGTAATCAAAGGGCAGGAACTGTTTTCAGTTTCCTGCCCTTTTTTATTTTCGAAGCTTACAATTACCAGTGAGTACTAAAACGATTGGTAAGGATCCGATGAGATAATCATCTGATCTTCCTGCCCCCAGCGCTGTTCGTTTTCATGGGTGCAGTACACGCCCGCTTCGCCGGGTAAGGGACAGATATATTCACAGATACCGCATCCGATACATAAGTCTAAGCGGACGTAGGGAAATTTCACGACGGCGTTGGAGCCATCGGGACGTTGGACTTTTTTGATATCGAACAGGATGGCTTTTTCCGGTGTGGGACAGTGTTCTTCGCACACCAAGCAGTCTTCCATCCGATCGTAGGGAATGCAGCGGTTAAGGTCGAAATAAGCGCGACCCATGCGGCGAGTTTTCTTGTCATCCAGTGTAATTTCATGAATGGCACCGGAGGGGCAGACTTTCGCGCACAGATTACACTGGTATTCGCAATATCCGGCGCGCATATTGGCAATCGGGGACCAGAAACCCTCCCAACCGGTTTCCAATAGGCTGGGCTGTAAGCAGCCACCGGTAGAGGAACAGACCTGGACGCATTCCTGGCAGCGGATACAACGATCTAAGAACTGGTCTTCGGGAACCGCACCCGGCGGTCGTAATGACCGGGCGGATAATTGTCCTGTCGAACGAGTGGCTTTTATCACCGGTACCGCAATCACTCCAGCGACGACGGACCCAATCAGCCGTCGGCGGTTGAGGTCGAAAGCGGCTGAGGAGTGTTTTAAGGCTGCGAATTTATAAGTGACATCATCCTGCGCACAATCCACTGAACAGTTAAGACACAAGATACAATCGGCGCGGTTGGTGTGGTCGAAATCCTCGTATATCGCCCCCATTTTACAGTTTTTTCTGCATATTGCGCACTGATTACATTCAGGACCGACTACACGTTGAAACGGGGCTCGATGACCCAATACACCTAAGAAAGCTCCTAAAGGACACAGGGTTCGACACCAGAACCGCCGGTGGATTTTTTCCAACCCCAAAATGCCTGCGAAAAAGACCAGGATGGACATACTATGCAGAAACATCGGCTGGGACAAGGGGATAATCCCGCCTTCTAATGAGCTGTAAATATCGAATATCGGGGATTCTAAGAAGGGAACGGAGAATGCGGAAGCGAACGTTTCCCGGATTAGGAACCAGAACACCGGTAGGATCACGGCGGTGGCGGTTCGGTCTAACAGTACTAACGGATCCAAAAGCCATAGTCCCTGGTAGGACAATAATGCCGCCACCAGCAGGAGTCCAAGGATTGCATATTTCCACCACCGTGTTGTCGTGACGGTTCCCTTTGGACTGGATTTCATCACACGGTCAGTGACGTCCAATGTAGTGCCCATCGGGCACACCCACCCGCAAAAGGAACGACCGAATATCAACGTCAACACCACCACGATTAGCGACAGACCGAACGATACCAGTACCACTCTTGTGCCAATGGACAAAAGGATTCCCAGCAAAGGATCCAACCGCAGAAACAAGTCCATGGGAAAGGGACCTTCAAGCGGGTATCGCGCTTGCCAGAGCAACGCGAAAAAAGCAATAAAGAACACAATTTGACTAATAATGCGAACGTTTTTCCATGCTCGCCAACGGCGCATCGATCTACCCTTTCTGCACGGTGACCACCTTCGTTAGGTCAATTTCACCTAATCCTCGTCGGTAGGCTTCCACTAAATAATCCAGGTCTTCCGGAGGATAACCAAAGGTCCTGACACCCCAGGCATCCACTGCTACGGGGTCAGCACCGGCAATAATAGTATCCAATTGATCCACGTCAGCCTTTCGACCACCTCGGGGACCATTGCGTCGCAATACGCTGGTGGCGTCAACAATGGTCAGGTCGGCGTGGATCACGGAACAAAAATCGACGATTTTCTGCTCGAACTTGTTATGTATCTGTCCTCGGTCTCCCCCCATCACACCCATCAGGTTCTTCAATCCTATCGATAATCCCGGTTGATTATTCTGCGTTTTCGGCAGGCTGTGGTGCTTCAATACCGGGACATTAATAAGAACATCGCGGTTTTCCGGCAATGCATCACGATATACCAACCAGGATTTGAGGCTGACCCCATTGGGTATAGCCACCATATCAAAGCGCTTTTCATGTACGAAAGAAACTGTGGCTCCGGCAGCTTTCGCCGCATCTTCGATCCCGGAACTTGTGTAGGTGCGTATCGGCTTGTTGCACGTGTTGTCGAACACTTTGACCTTTTTCGCACCCACCTCGAAACACATTCTGACAATTTCCGCCACCACTTCCGGATTGGTATCGGCACCGAAGCCGATCTTAGTATCCCAACCGATGTTTGGTTTCACCACCACCACATCTCCGGGCTGGACATAACGGGACATACCGCCCAGCAGTTCCATGGCTGTGCGAACCGCATTCACTGCCACTATATCACGTACCACCGACACATCTGGCACCGGCGTTGTACCCAGTAAAACTTTCGGTCCGAATAACACCGTCCCCGTTGCCACAGTCACTGTACCGGTTACGAATTCCCTCCTGGTTAGTTGGGATTGTTCCATTCCTGCCTCATTCACTCTGTTGCTTTTCACACATAGTATTAGCTAATCGAATTCGAATATGGGCAATCACCTCATCAGCCACCGTTTTGGCATCCTGATCAGGCAGCCGGGTAAACCACTGGATCCGGTCATCCCTGCGGAACCACGACCACTGCCGTTTGGCAAATCTCCGCGTGTTTTGTTGTATCGATTCCACCATTTCATCATACCCGATATCTCCCCGCAGAAACTGAACGACTTCGGAATATCCCACGCTGTGCATGGCGTTTACCGATGGGTCGACACCGTCATCCAACAGCGCTTCTACTTCAGCCACTAAACCCTGCTCTATCATGTCCAATACCCGCTGATTGATGCGTTGGTACAGTTCCTGCCGTGCCATAGTAATCCCGCACCAGATGCCTTGAAAGGGCGGCGGAGGTTGACATTCCCGCCACACCTTGGTCATCGGCTGACCGGTCAATTCCATGATTTCCAACGCACGTAGGATGCGTTTGCGGTCGTTGGGCATGATGGTCGCTGCCGCATCGGGATCATTATCAATCACTTCCTGGTACAGGGTTTCCAGCCTTTCCCTGTCGGCACGATCGGACAACTGTTTTCTAAGCTCAGGATCCCAGGATTTGCCTTCAAAAAATCCATCCATCACCGCACGCACATACAACCCTGACCCGCCCACAACCATCGGAGTGCGACCCGCCGCTAAGATATCTTTGATTACCCGGCGCGCTCGAATACCAAAATCCCCCGCACTAAACCTAACAGTCGGCGGCAATTCATCCACAAAATGATGCGGCACCTGCAGCCGCTGGGCTGACGTCGGTTTTGCGGTGCCGATATCCATATCTTTATATACCTGCCGGGAATCAGCGGAGATGATCTCGCCCAACAGCACCTTCGCCACCTCTATGGCGATTTCGGTCTTTCCCACCGCTGTGGGACCGACAATCACCGGAATTTGTACTTGATCGGTTATGGGTTGCATGATGATGTTTAACGCATCAACTGCGGCGAAAACGGCGATCCAATTCCGACAGGCTGAGGTTGATAATCGTGGGACGCCCGTGGGGACAACTATATGGAAATTCGGTGCGGAACAGTTCGTTGACCAAAGCGTGCATCTCCACCGGAGTCAGCGAATCCCCGCTTTTGATGGCTCCCCGACAGGCGAAGGATGCTGCCATCGCTTCTCGGGGGTCAGGATGTTCTTTCCGCTGCTCACGAACCTCATCCAATAATTCCTTCAATAACTTCCCTTCATTCGACACCTTCAATCCCGATGGTACCGCTTCCACTCGGATGGTTCGGGGTCCGAAATCACCGAGGATAAATCCCAAATCCTTCAACTGCGGCGCAAATTCTTTCAACGTTTCCCAATCCTCGATGGTCAATTCCAGGATTTCCGGAAACAACAAATGCTGGGATGGGTTGGGTGGATTTTGGAAATGCCGCATGGCGCGTTCGTACAGGATGCGTTCATGAGCGGCATGCTGATCGATGATTACCAATCCCGATTTGATCTGGGACAGGATATATTTATTGTGTAACTGCCATAATTCCACCGTACTGTCAGTGTCGGGAACCGCCGTGATTTCAGTGTCCGGAACAACCGGGGCGCTGGGTGTGGGTGTGATGGGTTTCTTCGAAATATCTTGCTCGACCGGTTTGTACAGGGAATCCATCACATCCCTTGGCATCGGTTTCGGCTTTACCGCATGTTGACTTCTTATTGATGACGATTTAGATTTCGGAAGTGATGGTTTTGCTATAATACCGGCAACTTCTTTTATATCTTCGGAACCCATCGATGCCCGGACTGCATGCCGCACTACCTGATGTACCGCACTTTCTTCCCGGAATTTGACTTCGGTCTTGGCAGGATGCACATTGACATCGAAACCATGCGGCTCCATCTGTATTTTTAACACATAGAAAGGATAATCGCCCGGGCGAACCAAAGGATCCATCCCTGCCACCACGGCATGACTGATGGTGCGATTTTCGATCGGTCGGTTGTTAAGAAATATGAATTGATCGCCGCGAGACCGCCGCATTAGTTCTGTAGTACCCACATAGCCCGTGACGATAGTTTCACCCTCAGTCAGATTAATTTCCATAAGATGGTCACGCACCTTTTCGCCGTAAAGATCCACAATCCGTGACATCAAATCACAAGGCTTTAGCGCATAAATGGTGCGACCGTCATGGTTCAATGTCCATTCCACTCCAGGATAAGCTAACGCATGGCATTTGAATACCTTTAGCAGGTGTCCGTATTCAGTGGTAGGTGATTTCAGGAATTTGCGTCTTGCCGGAGTATTGAAAAACAACGATTTCACGCTCAATGATGAGCCTTCCGGACAAGCAGATGGTTCCACATCGCTGATGTCTCCACCTTCCACTCGGATACCCCATCCGTGTTCTTCGCCTCCCCGGCGGGAGTGCAGCTCCACTCGTGCCACAGCGGCGATGGACGGCAGCGCTTCTCCACGGAACCCCAACGATCGTATATCGAATAGGTCGTCGATGGTGCTGATTTTGCTGGTGGCGTGGCGCTCGAATGCCATGGGTAAGTCTTCCGCGTGTATGCCTGCCCCATCGTCCACCACCTGAATCAGATCACGACCTTGGCGCTTCAGGACCACCCGGATTGATTTCGCACTGGCATCCAAGGAATTCTCTACCAACTCTTTCAGAACAGACGCCGCCCGTTCCACCACCTCACCGGCAGCGATTTGGTTGGCTAAATTTTCAGGCAATATGCGGATTTGATCGCCCACAATTATCCTTCTATAAAACTATGGTTACTGCAGCTTTTCCATCACTACCCGTTGGATATCATCCGCTATCTTTTTGCCTTCCGCTTGCAGAGTTTCCATTCGGGTTTTGAATTCGGCAGCCTGGGTTTGATCGGTCAGACCGGGAAGATTAATAATCACATTCATGGCAGCACCGTCCAATGCGCTGAGAAGCATCATCCCCGCCACCCCCACGTCGGATATGGAATTGATGTTGCCCTTCTTTGCCACTTCCAGGGTGTTGGGCAGCATTTCAACCGCCATTTCCATCACATTCAACGGCACCTGGATCGCACCCACCGTGGCGATCTGACCGGCTTTTTCTTTAGCGGCTGCTTGTTGGGGAGTTTCATCGGGCAGGCGCATCGCATCCATCACCGCATCGAACGCATCGGTATCCTTATCCACCATTTCCATGAACTTATCCCGCATATCTTTGCCCAATTCCTCCACCGGACGCAGGTCATCAGCGACATCGGCGTACTGTTTTTTGCCGATGGTCAAACGGCACACCATAGTGCTCAATCCTGCACCCAAGGCACCCGCCAGTGCCGCCACCGAACCCCCACCAGGTGCCGGTGCGCGTGATGCGACGTTCTGTACGAAACTGGCTAAAGGACGATAGACAAGTAATGATGCTTTGGCTTTTTCAGGCATGTCGGTCCTTTCCGTAATTCTTCCTTAATATTACAATATTATTTTTCTAAAAAGAGTTATGCGTACTTTTGCAGCACCTCACAAGCTTTCAACGTCAACCACCGGCTGGGTTTCCCTTTCTCCTCGACATCCACCCACATTTTGCCATTCAGGGAATTCTTCATCACCCACCTGCCCTGTTCGGACTGCAGTGACAGCAATTTTGCGATCCCGATTTCAATTTCCTTGGTCAATGGCACCTCAAGCCGCGCTAACACATAAAGCACTTCCAGCAGATCGGAATTATAGTGCAATGGGAATTGGAACCGCAGCCAGCCCTCCTTCTTGACGTTCTGTAACCCGGGATCGTACGTCAGTTTCATCTCCCGAATCTGCGCGATTGGCTTCTTCCATGTTTCTTCGAACCAATCCTTTGTGTTCTCATACACATACCGATAAAGGTGCACTGACATCAGATAATTCACCGCCTTGTCCGCCATTGTCTGCAATTCCTGGGAACGGATAAAGTAGGGAATTATAGCGACCATTTTCAACACTTTCGGTATGGTCATCACACAATCAGGCAGCAGGGAGTATTCCATAACGCGGCAGGAAAAAGCGCCGCTGTCAGCCTGCTGACTGATAATCCAATTGATGGCGGATTGCACTCTGGGATCCGACCCAAATCCAAGACGGGTTAGCGCATAGACCATATGAGCGTTGAAACAGACCATACAGCCGCTTGGCTTGCCATTGGCTGATAATGCACCCAACAACTCAACGTAGTTATGTTCCAGAAGGTCCTGACATCCCTTCCGCACCCGTTCATCCTGAGTTGACGCTCCCAATTCAGCCAAGAACAACAGATTCCATGACGACCCCTCATATTTCTTATAAGTGCCCTTCGGATTCTCCCGAAACCACCAACCTTCCGGTGATTGACTTGCCAAGATGGTTTTGATGGGATCGGTCTGCATGGCAAGGTCTTGGAACCTGCGGACATCGGGATCATCGGCAGGTTTCCCCTCCAATATCTGCAAGGCTTGAGCCGTCACCGCCGGATCTTTCCCATCCAACAACCACGGAACCGGATCGTTATTCAATAAGGATTTCCAGTCGTTACTCATCTTACCTCATGCAATCAACTGCCCATGCCAGGCGTGTACCGCGAAATCCATCTCCACGGGTTTTCCCTTCAGGATGTTGTCAAATTCCTGCTCCAATGCTTCCCAATATCCTTTTGGATCGAAAGTGCTCTTAGCATAGGCGGCACCGTAAGACGTAGAACTCCAAAAACCCGCCAATTGAGCGGCATTCATCGACACCATATTGGGAAATTTTTTATAGCTGACCTGATGACAGAGCCGGGATTGTTTCAAGATACTGCCAATATCGTCATCCAATGCCAACCGGGGGTCTTTATGAATGCGCCAATGGGTTTCATATTCCCGACGCTGGACTTCCAGGACCTGTCCGTCGTCCGGTACCGGGTAGTAGTACAGGTAGATACAGATATGCCCCTGTGATCGCAGCATTTTCCGGATTTCTTCCAAGGCTTGCGCCACATGGAACCAGTAAAAGGCGGTGGCAACCGTTACGCAGTCCATGGTTCCGGCACGGATAGGGGATTGTTCAGCTTTTGAAACCAGGAACTGGATGTCGGGAAACTGACCTTTTGCGCGGCTGATCTGGGTTTGTTCCAGGTCGATGCCGTACACGTTCTTAAAGATCCGGGTCAATCCCACCGTGGATTTTCCGGTTCCGCAAGCGATATCCACTACCGATTCCCGTTGGTCTTCCGGGATAAATGACGCTAACCAGTGGTACAGCGCCTCAGGATATTGCGGACGGTACAAGCCAAAAGCTGTTGACTGGTCCCGGAACAGTCGCGTTGTCTTTTCTTTAACAGTCATGGATAACTCCATAACATGAATGGCACGGATTAGTGGGACGTATCGCTTTCATCATTGGTGTCAGTTTAACGTCCGAATTCTATCCCCAGCATTTCCGCGGCTTTCACAATTTGCCCTTCCGGATCGACACGTTTCGGGACGCCCAATGCTTCTTCCAACGGCACGCTGGTGATTTCGTTCCCCCGAAGGCATACCATCATCCCGAATTTTTCCTGAGCTACCAATTCAACAGCAGCCACTCCGAACCGTGTGGCAAGGAAGCGGTCGAAAGTGGTTGGAGACCCGCCGCGTTGCAAATGCCCCAGGACGGTAACACGAGTTTCCATGGCGGTGCCTTCTCCGATTTTACTGGCGACCCAGTGTCCGATTCCCCCCAACCGCTCAACTTGGTATTCATCCGAGGGATCTTCAATCAGCATTTTTTCGCCGGTCTCGGTTTTAGCGCCTTCCGCCACCACCACAATACTGAAATGGCTGCCCATCATGGCGCGTTTCTTGATCTTCCGGCATACTTCATCCATACTAAACCGGATTTCCGGAATCAGGATGACATCGGCACCGCCGGAAATCCCCGCTTCTAACGCAATCCAACCCGCATCGCGACCCATCACCTCCACCACGATAACCCGGTGATGGCTTTCGGCGGTGGTGTGCAGCTTATCCAAAGCCTCAGTTACAGTGGATACCGCGGTATTGAAGCCGAAGGTGTAGTCCGTGCCGCCCAAGTCGTTGTCGATGGTTTTTGGTACCCCCACTATCGGCACACCCTTCTTGTACAAATCCCTGGCGATGGATAAGGTACCGTCACCGCCAATACAGATAATGGCGTCCAATCCCACCGTTTTGATATTTTCCATCAACGTGGGTGTGCTGTCCTCCACCACTTCTTCTCCATCTCTGTAGATAATATGTTTAAAGGGATTCCCGCGGTTGATAGTACCAAGAATTGTGCCGCCGCGAGGAAGGATACCGCTGACGTCCTTTGGTGTCATCACCCGAAGTCGATCCGGCTGCAGCAGCCCGTCGAATCCATCCTCGATACCGTACACTTCCCAATGGTAGTATTGGCGACTGGCTTTGACAACAGCACGAATGACCGCGTTGAGTCCGGGTGCGTCACCCCCGCCGGTGGATATGCCGATACGCTGTATCATGAATCTCTTTCTTCAGTTTGAGAGTGTATTAAATTCGTAAGGACTGGAATGCCAATTGCTGATATTCCCCCAAAAAAGTGGACATTAGCTAAGTGTTGATTGATTGTTTTTCGAACACGAGTGGGGCTTTGTTCCCCAGTGTCGAATGTCGTCAGTTTTTATAAAAGCAGTAACTATTATATTAAACCATCCATCTTCCAGCCCTGTTGTATAAACGAAAATCGAATCATCTAATTTTAATCTTCCTTTTGGTGAGTGTCTAATATTTGCGCGCCCATCGATGATTTCTGCAAAAAGTAAATTTGATAGTACAAGAAGAAGTACGATAATTTTACTGATATTTTATCCTTTGCCTAACAGCCAAGCTCACCTAAGAATAAAATTTAGATCAGAATCACCTGTCCATACCATCTTGTTTTGGTTGCTTTCTGCTTTTCCACCAGCAGTAAATGAAAAGTAAAGCTGGTATCACAAAGATAATTTCGGAGCCAGGGTCTTTTGCAGCATGTACCCAAATAACATTCACCATTGCCATAAGGACGATGCTAATTGCAGATAATATACCACCGAATCCTTCCCATCGCCAGGCAATGAGAAAACCGATCAGCGCAATGAAAAACAGAAATGTTACTAACCCAGGACCGAAATCGGGATTGGGCATTTCACCTCTCTCTATCACATCCGCAATGAAGAAGGATAGAGCAAAAACTACACTGAGTGTTCCCAGAATTCTTGCTACCCATCGTGCAAAGGTTACCATTTTTGTTGGCGAAGATGTTGTTTTCATAAGTATTCTTCCAAATTTACTTTGATCCGGTCATTTTCAATACAGTTCACTACATTAGAGGGACATCCCGTGCAGCGATTGGTTCGACGTTTCTCTTTCAAGCGATAGAGTTCCTCAGTGTGCTAATATTCGGTGTTTCTACAGACGTCTTGTCGATCAGACTTTGGAATTCACCTGCAAGATCTTTCATCTCGTCCCGTGCTGCCCTGGCATGGAGAGCGAATGCTACCTCCGCAAACTTGCTTCTGAGAAGGCCCTGGCCGGCCTTCACATTCAGCATCTCGGGCAGCCAGTAGAACAGGTTGAATTGGAATGGATAGCGCTTCGTGTATCCCAGAGCTTTCAAGACTCTGCCGCCTTCCTTGGCAGCTCGCACCATCACCCGAATCGTCTTTTTGTCTTTGGCGAGAGCGTAGTTGTCGCAATCGTGCTTGTAGAGGGCATTTACCAATGGACTGACCAATGCGACATGGTACTTCAACCACCCATCGATGTCTTCAACCAAGTTAACGGGAACTCCGCTCGTTTCGAACAGGGACTTAACTGCCAGCGTCCTCTCTCTCGTCTCCCCGTCGATTTCTCCGATGGTTATGGGCTTTCGCTTCCCGCCTGCCTTCTCTCGATCAACGTAATGGACGGAGTGTTCGCTAATCCCACCTCCTGCGCCTGGGAACCCAAACAGCACCTTCTCTTGAGGCAGGTGCCGCAGGTACTGCTCAAAACCAAGTGCGTTGTTGCCCATGAACAGGATGTTCTTGATATTGGCATTCGCCCTGAGAACCTCAAACACAGGCGGGAGCTTGTTCTTTCTTATGAGAACGACCACGAGATCGTAGTCATCGTCCCCTTTCAGTTCATCTACTATCTGAATCTTCGAGACCCCCCTGGCTCCAGCAATTTCGTCTACCACCACAAGACCATTGGCCTTAATGAAGTCGTACCGCTGACCTCGGGCCAGAATCGTTACATCCTTTCCTGCCTGACCAAAAAGATGTGCATAGAGACAACCCAGTGGGCCTGCGCCAAATACCAGCGTTCTCATCGGGAATCCTCCCTTCTGTAACCGGCACCGGTAGCTGCGTAAACTTGGTCACCTTCTCTAAATCGCTTCCCATCTTTGCCTACTGATTCAATTTCCCCGGCTAGCTCAACCCCTAGTATAGGGTT
>CBDVBD010000079.1:0-14070 GCA_965372135.1 uncultured bacterium
GTCATCACCGCGGTACCCCAGGCTGCATTAAAGGATTGTACTGCCGCCGCCAATTCCTCTTCGACGATTGTCTGTGCAATCATATCGATGGTCAACACCAGATCCTGCCCCCGGGGAACTGGGGTGCGGTCATCCACCGCCACCTTTATCCGCCGGAGGGCATCGGTCCAACAGGGAACCGACCGAGGTTTATCATGTAACACCGACTCATAGTAATGTTCCAGCCCAGCCACTCCGAACAGGTCACTGTCAGTAGCGCCCAGTGACTGACCGGCGATGGTGCCGAACGGATAGTTCCGTTTCGGTTCCCGATCCAACCTAAGACCGGGGCATTTCAGCTCCCGTAACCGATGGGCGCGTTGTTCATTAACGCCGCGGGCTAACAACACATATGATGACGACGACGACTTCATCCGTTTATTGATCCGGGAAACAGGCATTCCTAAAATTTCTGCGATTTGTTTCCGTACAGATCGGCTGGATGGCAAGCTGTCACGAACAGCTCCTACCGCATAGAAATTAGGCAGGTCGATTGCCATCACTTTGCCCCGGCAGTCATAGATAGTTCCCCGGGACCCGTCCAATTCCAGTTCATCCTGGTACTGTCCGTCGGCACGTTCACCGTAGGTATGATGATTTATCACTTGAATCCATACCAGCTTTGCCGCCAATGCACCCCAAGCACACAGCACCACAAATGCCATCAGCTTCCATCGCCAACCCGGCAATTTCAACTCGTCAAAATGAGTTGAAATTTTACGCTGTTGTCTTGAGGTTTTGGTCATGGTGAGTGTTCGAAAAACAGGGAAATCTATTGAACTGATGCGACGAGTCGATCGGTTATAGTGGCTTTTTGCGTTGAGGATTCGATATCAATGCCAGGAACCACCAGGATACGCTGTTCCTGATTGGCGTATTGCATCTGTAACTGTTCACGGGCTAACTTATCGATTCTGGAAAAGCTTCGCAATGTGATCAACTGGTGTTTCAGGTGTTTTTGGCTGCCTCTAACGGTGTTTAACTCATTGGTAAGATCGGCTTTCCTGATGCGCAGTGCATCGACATATACCCCTTTCCAGGTCCAGCTCAAAATGAGGATAATTCCGATGCCGCCTATGAGTAACCAACGCCACAACCGGGATCGTCTGCGAACTCGTACCGGTCTTAGAGGTCTATGGTAGTTCCGCGACAGCCGGGTTAATGTTATTGGTTTCTTTTTCATGCTGTGATTTTTTCCGCCGCGCGCAACTTAGCGCTTCGAGCTCTGGGATTTCGAGTACATTCATCGGACGATGGTCGAACGACCCGGCGAGTCAAAATTTCCAGTGTTTTGATTTGTCCACAGACACACTGGGGCACTTCCGGAGGACAACTACATTCTTGCGAATGAGTTCGGAAAAACGATTTCACAATGCGATCTTCCAACGAATGGTAACTGATGACCACCATCCGCCCCCCAGGAGACAGCAAATTCAGCAATACTTGCAATCCCTTTTCCAATGCCGTCAATTCCTGGTTGGTGTAGATTCTGACGGCTTGGAATATGCGTGACAATGATTTTGTACGGCGATCTGGGGGCGTAGTCGCCCGTACGATTTCCACTAATTGGTCGGTGGACTCTAACGGTGATTTCTCCCTGCTGCGCACCAGTTTTCGAGCGATCGCACGCGACCGCTTTTCCTGACCGTACTTCCAGAACATTTCCCGAAGTTCGGTTTCGGAAGCGTGATTCAATATATCGGCAGCCGTCAAATCCGACTGGGAATCCATCCGCATGTCTAACGGACCGGATTCGCGATAACTAAACCCCCGGGTGGGGGTATCCAGTTGATGGCTGGATACCCCAAGATCGAGGAGGACACCCGTTAAAGGTTGATGTATATGAGGTTTTACTAAGAGGTCTGCTTCGGCAAAGGAGCCATGTATTAATACGACGTTTGAGAGTTTCCCAAACGTCGTATGGCAATAAGCGATAGCCTCCGGATCGCGGTCGAAACCGATCAACGTTCCTGAAGGCTCCAACCGCTGAAGAATTTCGGCGGCGTGTCCCCCACCCCCCACCGTTCCGTCTAAATAGGTTCCGGCAGGATCAGTAAGCAACCATTGGATTACTTCATCACAAAGAACCGGTTGGTGAAATCGATGCCCCGTCATCCTGAAAACAACCTCCAGCTATGGTTAATCATTGATAACCCAATCAGCTGGATGATCCCAGGATTAGGTCCTATATCGAAAGTTTGGACGTCGCCTGAGCGTTCAGGGTATCAATTTCGGTGAGGGCTATTTCCCTGCCGTCTTGGCGAAAATTAGCTATCCGGTTTTGCAGGTATCCCAAGCATTCGGGGTCTAACTCGCGGATACCGCTTAGGTTTAATTGAATGCGATGACGTAATCGGTTCGATGAATGATCCAACAGGTATTCCAGTTGATGTATTCCTTCCCAGCTTAGCGAGCCGGTCAGGTATATCACGGAAATATTGTTACGGCTTCGATGGGTAATTTGCATTAGGCGGTGCTAAAGAAAAATGTAATCAGTGACTTGGATAACCAAATTCGGTGAGTTCAGATATTAATCCCCTTCGTCTTTGGTGTCTTGAGGTTTGCCCGAGGCGTCCGGCGCCATCATCACTTCCTCCACCAACTGTTCGTAAGACACTAACGACTTTTCTAAATAGGTTTGATAGGTTTCCGGGTTCCATACTTCCAACCGGTTTGAAACACCCAAGACCACCGCATCCCGTGTGATGCCGGCATGTTCCAACAACTTAGCGGGCACTGCGATTCGACCCTGGTCGTCACAACGCCTCCGGGCAGCTTGCCCGTAGATCACTCGCTGGAACAGACGTTCCTTGGAGTTGGAAAAGGACAGGGTTTGGAGTTTCTGATCAATGATCTCCCATTCCTCTTCCGGGAATATAAAGATACACCGATCCAAACCAGGGACTAATACAAACGAAGCCGAGCCGGGTAATTCCCGGCGAAAATCAGCAGGGATATTCAGGCGTCCTTTGCCGTCCACAGTATAGGGAAAGCTGCCGATTAGAGATGGCATTTGGAGAACCCTTTCACCATATTAAACCATTATAAGGGAATATTAGGGATAATATGGGACATTATACAACATTTTTGGTTAAATGTCAAGGGAAAAATGGGAGAAAGTAATTTTTTATTTTGGTTTTGAGGGTTATTTTTCACCAAAAAATAATTGACTCTGATATATAATTTCCTTATAATATTAGGTTACCTAATCAGTAACTTGTAATTGCTGTAGTTACAGTTTCCTAAGACGTTATGGTTTGTTCCACATCAGCCTGTGTGCTCCACTATCGCGCTGGCAAGCTTTACCTGGCGACTTTTTAAGATAATATTCCTTTAGGAAGGATGTTCAATGATTGAAGAAAGCAAGGCTCAGGAAATATCGCAAAAGGTAATCGGACTTTCCCCAGCCGATGAAACGGAAGTGATGATCAATGCCGGACCCAATTCCTTGACCAGGTATTCCGGCAATGCGATCACCCAAAACGTGTCCAGCAACACGTTAAATATCGTGGTGCGGACGGTGAAGGATCAGCGGTTCGGGAAAGCGATAACCAATCGGGTGGATGATGATTCGCTGCAGCGAACGGTGCAAGCGGCATTGGAGATGACTAAGTTTCAGAAGCCGATCACGGATTACATCCCCATGCCGCAGCCTCAGACCTATATCCCGGTGCACAGTTACGTTCCGGATACCATGGCGTTGGGTCCCGAAGAGCGGGCTAAGACGATCGGGGAAGTAGTAGCGGCTGCCAAGGAATCAGAATTGGAGGCGGCGGGAATATTTTCCGTCGGCGCTTCAATGATCTCCATTGCTAATTCCAACGGGTTGTTCGCTTATCATAAGAGTTCCGCCAGCGAATTCAGCATCACCATGGCGACGGATAATTCTTCGGGATGGGCGGAAGCATCGTCTAAGGATATTTCCGCGTTGGATTGCCGGTCATTGGGACAACGAGCCATGGTTAAAGCGATGGAGAGCCGGAACCCCCAGAAAATCGAGCCTGGTGAGTACACCGTGATTTTCGAGCATGCGGCATCCAGTGATTTCCTGTTGTTCCTATCTTGGTTTGCGTTTGGCGGATTAGCATTCAATGAGGGACGCAGTTGCATGTCTGGTAAGCTGGGGGAGAAACTATTCGGCGACAAAATCACCATCCGGGATAACGCATACCAACCGTTGACCAACGGACTGCCGTTTGATTTTGAAGGATTGCCGCGACAGGAGGTAACGTTGGTGGAAAACGGAGTGGCGAAATCCGTGGTACACGACCGGGAAACCTCAACGAAAGCGGGAGTGGAGGATACCGGACATGCCCTGCCCAAGCCCAATGCTTACGGACCACTACCGCTGCATCTTGAAATGGAAGCGGGGGATTCATCGTTGGAGAAGATGATTTCCTCAACGGACAAGGGTATTTTGGTAACCCATTTGCATTACACGAACATCATCGATCCCATGCAGATGATCCTGACCGGGATGACTCGAGATGGTACTTTCCTGATCGAGAAGGGTGAAATAACCAAACCGGTCGTGAATTTACGGTTCACCGAAAGCGTGATAAAGGCATTGAACAATGTGGAATTGATCTCAGAAGACCGGATCTTCGCCAGTCCGTTTTTCGGTGGAGGTACGGTGGTGCCAGCCATGAAGATCAACAATTTTACATTCTCGAGCGTGACGGAATTTTAGAATAAGTAATCTGAACTTCAATCCAAGCCGTTGGGCAGGGATGTAGCGATAAGGAGAACAACGTGAAGGAATTGACGCACATTGCTGTAGATCGTGCCACGTCTTTAGGCGCCAGTTATACGGACATCCGAATCATCGAAACCAAAGCGGAAGATATTACGGTCCGAAATGGGGAAATTGCCGAATTGGAACAAACAGAGGATTTGGGATTCGGAATTCGGGTGATTGTGGATGGCGCTTGGGGATTTGCATCCAGCCACGACGTCACCAAGAGTGAGATCGAGCGAGTGGCGGCATCTGCGGTGGAGATTGCCCGTGCCAGTGCCACCTTGAAGGAAAAGGACGTGACGCTGGCGCAGGAAGACACCTATCAGGAGAAGTGGCAGACACCGTACGTGGAGGATCCGTTTTCGGTATCGTTGGAGGATAAGCTGAATCTGCTGCACCAGTTGGATGAGGTGCTCAGGAAAAATCCAGCGATCAAGGTGGCGGAATCCAATCTTAGTTTCCTGAACGAACACCAGTACCTGCGCACATCCGAAGGGACATATATCGATCAGAACTTGATGCGATCCGGAGGCGGGTATCTGGTGCATGCCGTTAGCGATACCGACACGCAAACCCGGAGTTACCCCAATTCCTTCCGGGGGCAGTTTATGTCCATGGGGTATGAATTGATTCGCAGTCTACCGTTGCTCGAGAATGCAGAACGCATCCGTGAAGAAGCGGCAGCGCTTTTGACGGCAAAGCATTGCCCATCGGGTAAAATGTCGTTGATCCTGGACGGATCGCAGCTGGGCTTGCAGATACACGAATCGGTAGGGCATGCCACAGAGTTGGATCGGGTGCTGGGGATGGAAGCCAACTATGCGGGAACATCTTTCGCCACCCCTGAGAAATTGAATAACTTCATCTACGGATCGCCCATTGTTAATTTAGTGTGCGACAGTACGATACCAGCAGGATTGGCGACCATTGGATATGATGATGACGGGGTGCGGGCTCAACGATGGCACTTAGTCAAGAACGGTGAATTTACCGGGTATCAATATAACCGCGAATTGGCGCATACCATTGCCAAAACCCGGTCTTCGGGTAATAGTCGTGCGGACGGGTGGGATAGTATCCCCATTGTCCGGATCACCAATCTGTCGTTGGAACCGGGGGATTGGGAATTGGAAGACATGATCGCCGACACCGAGGACGGCATCTATATGGAAACCAACAAGTCGTGGAGTATCGATCAGCGGCGGTTGAATTTCCAATTCGGGTGCGAAATCGGCTGGGAAATCAAAAACGGCAAGAAAGGGGATATGGTTAAGAATCCTACCTATCAAGGGATTACACCGGAATTTTGGCAATCGTGCGATGCCATCGCCAATCACAAACATTTTACATTATGGGGAGTGCACAACTGCGGTAAAGGTCAACCGGGACAACGTGCCGAGATGTCGCACGGGGCGGCTCCGTCGCGTTTCCGGAATACTGAGGTGGGTGTGGCTAAAGGTTAGACCTCGCGGTCATTCTCATTATTTGACAACTTATGAATAAACCACTGATCATATAAGGGGCTCAACAGGAAAAAATTTTTTAGGAAACAACCCATGCTCCCCATCAACACCAACCTCATTGGATGTCACATTCTTCGGTTTAGACCAAAGGCACCACCTGAATGTCTGATATTGCACAGAAGTCAGGAAAACTCATATTATCCCGGTATATGGCAGATGCTTACCGGGAAAATAGAGGAGGGGGAAACAGTAGTACAAGCGGTGCTTAGGGAAATCGAGGAGGAAACGAAATTACAATCATCAGCCCTCTTTTCGCTGAACTATGTATCTCGGTTTTTCGAAAAACAGGATGAGTCGATCTATTTGGTGCCGCTGTTTTTGGCGGTGGTACCGCATAGTTCGCGAGTCACTTTAAACCCTCAAGAACACGACCAGTACAAGTGGTGCAATTTTCAGGAAGCATTGCGGTACTTAACTTGGAACCAGCATCGCAAGGCACTGCTGCATGTTCGGCGGGAATTCCTGGAACGGGAACCGAACCAGCTCCTGAAGATGTACGATGCCAATGTGGAGGAACAGGAAACGACCGATACCCCTGATTAGTAATGAGTGTCAGTTTCCTCTGGTTACCGTGTTACGGATAGCTAATTCGCGTATCCTCTTACTATGCAATTTTCGGACGTAAATGACACTACTGGAGCAATCAAGGTGGTGATTCTACTCCTTATACTGACTGGAGTAGGGCTTATTGGTTGCGACGGTGGTGATGGCGGTGGACCCGCTCCATACTGGCACACCCAGGTTATCGTGCCCTTCGGACATCTGCCGATTCCTTCACCCGATGGTCGTTGGATTGCATTTGCGGGGACAATGGATAGTACCGGAATATGGGTGTTCGATCGCAACTCTGGGGGTGTGATTAGGTTGACTGATGACACCTACCCTCATCGTTGGGACTACCGATGGCTGCCAAACAGCGATGGATTAGTGTTCGGGGGTGCTGGGGAATCGGGTACCGAAACCGCAGGGATATGGATGGTCACCTGTCCCGGGGGGGTGGTAACGCGGTTGGGGACATTTGGCGGACATCCGGATCCCATGCCCAGTGGTGAAGGGGTATGTTTTTCCGGCTTGTCCACAGAAAGCGAGGAATCGGGAATCTGGACAGTGGGAATTACTTCTTTGGAGTACTATCGCTTAAATGAAACCGGCGACTATCCCCGTTATTCCCCGTTAGGATTCTCCATTGCGTATATTAATCCCACGGACTTTGGGGATACGGAATTGCGGTTAATGAACCATGAGGGATTCAATGATCGACTGCTAATAGAAGGCGTTTTGGAACACCAATGGGTCGATGAACAAACGATAATCTGTACCGCCGTCGGGTTGTTCGGGGTGGATATTGTGGTTGATATTGTAATGATAGATATCGATGTCAGCGTCCAGTCAAATACCATTATCCAGGGTGGATCGCAGTTGGACGTGGCTGATGTGATCGATTTGATTGTATTTCAGAACGAGGAAAATAACCGCAATGTGGGATTATTTGTAACCACTTCCGCCGGTGGCGACAGCAAAGCTATTCTTGGCAGCGGAGCTTACCCCCAATTCTTACCCGGAACCGTAAATCTGGTATTTGAGGAGTCCGGAGGTATCTTAATTGCCACTATCCCAGACAGCATTCCTCAGCAACCTTCCTTGGGCTTAAATCCACAATAACAGATGATTTATTACCAACAACAAATCAGTATTTCCTTTCAGAATTCGATTGTGGAGATAAAATATGCGGATAGTACTGCAACGGGTATCACAGGCGAAAGTGGTGGTGCAGGGCGATGTAGTGGGTGAAATTGGGAAAGGGTTGGTGCTGTTGGTAGGGATTGGTCCGCAGGACGAGCCGGATCAGGTTAGAACACTGGCGGAAAAATGCGCGGTACTCCGGATTTTCGATGATGACCAGGGTAAAATGAACCGGTCGCTCATCGATATTGGCGGCGAAGTGTTGGCGGTCTCGCAGTTTACCCTGTACGGAAACACTAATAAAGGGCGGCGACCATCGTTTACTGAAGCGGCTTCACCGGATATTGCAGAACCGCTGTTTAACGATTTTGTGCAGAAGTTCCGTGAAATGGGAATTACTGTCGCTACTGGAGTATTTGGGGCACGGATGGAAGTGGCAATCGTCAACCACGGTCCGGTTACATTTGTAATGGAAGCGTAGCGATTTCTTGAAATCATGAAATATTGCAGTAGTGAACTATTGTTCAACCAAGGACGGTATAAGAATTGATGGCATCGTAAATGGGGACGTGTGAATCGGGAACTTTTTTCCATATTTACGCATTTTATACTTGACTTTTGTCTAAGAATGAATTATTTTTTATGATAGGGCATGTATTTCTTTTTATCCAATCGCATAACATAAAGCATTTTGGGAAAATTATAAATCACCAGGTATTGGATTTTCCGGATACGGTGATTTATATACAATGATTAAATCCTGAAGCAAGGCAAGTAAAGTCACAATCAAATGAGAGGAAGGGCGAATCATGAAACGAATTTTTTACTTTAGTTTGTGCCTCATGGTGCTGGCGGCTTTTGCGAATTGGGGAATCGCTTCCGCACCGGTGCAGACTGGGGGATCAGGTACATGGCCGTTAGAAGTTGACGACACAGGCGGTCCGGATGCCTTCGGGTACACCTGGATCGATTCCGATGAACCGGGTGGTCCGGCAGTGAATTTCATCGACATCTCCGGCTACGGCACGGAAGTGACCGGATTGGGAGATGACAATTTTGTCGGCCCGTATCCCATTGGATTTGATTTTCGTTATTACTGGTATAATGTGAACCAGTTCTGGGTGGGCTCCAATGGATGGATGAAGTTTTCCACCCTTGGGCAACTTGCGCAGCCGATGCCGATGATGCCGGCTACCAGCAATCCCAACGACCTATTATGCCCGTTGGCTGCAGATTTATTTTTCGAAATTCCGCCATATCCATCGGGTGGGCATGCCTACTATTGGTCGAACAACACGGACAGCTTGATTGTTTCCTGGCACGATGTACCCACATGGGATCAGTTTGAGCCTCATGGGTTGGGGTCTTTTACTTTCCAGGTTATTCTGACCGCAGCGGACAGCAATATCGCTTTCCAATACGGCCTGCAACAAGGAGTTGTTTCTAACAGTTCTGTGGTTGTCGGTATTGAGAACAACACTGGTACCGTGGGTTTGCAGGTCATGTTCGGACTGCAGCCAACATCCGATTATGCAGTATTGTTCGAATACCCCGATGAAATCACCTACGAAGTTCATGACATGGCGGTAGCCGCGGTGATGAACGAAGGATCCAGTGGGATATTCGAACTGACCGGTTCCGATGTCGATATCTGGTGCAAGATCAACAACGCTGGTAACCAGGACGAAACCGACGCCACAGTAACTGCGGAAGTTAGGAGTTCCGTGGGTGTAGTTGTATGGGACGCAACCGAAAATCTGGGTGCTATGACAGCGGGTGAGAACCGGGAGATTACCTTTGCCACCCCGTTTGCGGCTACAGATGCCGGCACTTACAAAGTGTATGTCGAAGTTGATCTTACCGGCGACATGAATTCCAGCAACGACCACATAGGCAGCGAACTGGGCATCATGAACATCCCCGGCGAGATGGGTTACGATGACGGGGGGTCTGAATATGCCTGGGGATGGGCTGGCGGCAATGGGGGTATGGGGGTGCGTTACGCTCCACCGGTATATCCCGCAGAGATCACGCAGGTCAGCTTCTATTTTTCCGGAACTACCTTTGTACCTCATGACCTGAAGATTCTCGATGATGATGGAGTGAATGGGGCACCGGGTTCTGAATTCTATACTGAAGCGATTACCCCCTCTGCTACTTTAGCTTGGTTATACTATGATATTGATCCTCCAGTGGAAATTACCGAAGGCTATTTCTATTTGGGGTTAATCCAGGGAGGAGAATCCAGTTCATTTGGTCTGGATACTACCAGCATAGATCCACCATCGCGGCAAACCTGGGAATTCACCGGTGTATGGGCGCCATTTAGAAACCAGTTGACCGATGAATACATGATCCGCTGCACCATTGATGCGGAAACATCTGCTGTTGAGCCGATCGATCCAACGGTGGCGTCATTTACATTGTTGGAAAACTACCCCAATCCGTTCAACCCGACCACCACCATCCGCTACAACATGCCCACGCCGGGTATGGTAACCTTGAAGGTGTTCGACATCAGCGGACGACTGGTCAACACGCTGGTGAACGGTCAGAATCCGGAAGGGTTACATCGGATTACCTGGGATGGCACCGACGTGAACGGTAATCAAGTGTCAACCGGAATTTACTTCTACCAGATTGATACTCCGCACCAGCATCAAACTCAGAAGATGGTGCTGATTAAATAATCAATCCCTTATACTTGTAATCAAAGGGCAGGAACTGTTTTCAGATTCCTGCCCTTTTTTATTAACTATCCGTGCTGCCAGGTGTCAACGAACCTCGGTTCAACGAATCACGATTCCCCACCCGGCAGGATAGTCATTATTATGTGTTCCCTGCTGCTGCTGGACTGGAAACCGGGCACTAATGAAATAGATGTTTTTTTGAATTACTTATTTACCAGTAAGGATCCGATGAGATGATGACAGCATCCTCCTGTCCCTTGCGCTGTTCATATTTCATAATAATTCACACGGCTCACATTGGTTTCTTCGTAATTCACACTAAACAGCAAACTGTGATTTTTGCAGCCATCTCGCCAATATCAATGATAGCGATCATCTCTGGATGGATGTTCAGCTCAAATTTGCAGTATTTTTTTAATCGCCAATTTTATCCTTGACTTTTGCTAACGAATGTATTATTTTAAATAGCATAGCACGCCATCAACTACCGAGTAGACTCATCGTATCTGATTTCCTTCCATGACAGTGCTAAAATGTTATTCGTATTAAATACGCAATTGTGTCCCCATCGGGTTTCGCTCCCAAATCGCCGTGAGGATCCCGCCACTGCTGGATACATTCTACGAGGCGCACTTGAAGTCTACCACACATTCAGATTCTTGAAGCGATAAGATATCTAAAAAATGTTCTGATAATGGTTTCTGTGATGTGATTAAAAATAACCATGTGTTGTGGAATTTGGTATTACTTTTAATCAAACTAACAGAGAGGAAGAATCATGAAAAGAGTCTCGATCTTTTTGTTGAGCACCATTGTTTTATGTGCAGTGGCCGGCGAGGGAATCGCCTCCGCGCCGGTACAGACCGGGGGATCAGGGTCATGGCCGTTTGAGGTTGACAATACAGGCGGTCCGGATGCCTTCGGGTACACCTGGATCGATTCCGATGAACCGGGGGGTCCTGCAGTGGATTTCATCGACATCTCCAGTTACGGCACCGAAGTAACCGGGTTGGGAGATGACAATTTTGTCGGTCCGTTTCCCATTGGATTCAACTTCCGCTATTACTGGTATGATGTGAACCAGTTCTGGGTAGGATCCAATGGATGGATGAAGTTTTCCACCAGTGGGCAGCTTGCTTCGCCATTTCCTGCAATCCCAACCGCAACTCCACCCAATGATATCTTATGCCCATTGGCATCAGACCTTCTTTTTGAAAATCCGCCTACTCAGGGACGTGCGTATAATTGGTCGAACAATGTGGATAGCTGTATCATTGCCTGGGTGGATGTTCCCGCATGGAATGTTGGCGGAACTCACACATTCGAGGTAATCTTGACGGCTGCGGACAGCAACATCACATTTCAATACGGTTTGCAACAGGGAATCTTTAATACACCCACTCAAACAGTTGGGATAGAAAACAGCACCGGTTTAATAGGTTTGCAGGTTATGTTTAACGTGATACCTCCATCGGATTATGCGGTATTATTCGAATACCCCGACGAAATCACCTACGAAGTCCATGACATGGCGGTGGCTTCCGTAATGAACGAGGGTTCCTTCGGCATGTTCAAAGTGACCGGCTCCGATGTGGATATTTGGTGTAAGATTAACAACGCCGGTAATCAGGACGAAACTGACGCGACAGTAACTGCGGAAGTAACCAATAACCTGGGTCAAGTGATGTGGAATGCAACCGAAAACCTGGGTGCCATGACAGCGGGTGAGAACCGGGAAATCACCTATAGCACCCCGTTTTCAGCCACCGTTGCCGGTACTTACAAAGTATATGTCGAGGTTGATCTCACCGGTGATATGAATTCCAGTAATGACCAAAAGGGTAGCGAATTGGGTATCATCAATATCCCTGGTGAAATGGGTTATGATGATGGTCTCTTAGATTACGCATGGGGCTGGATTGGCGGCAACGGTGGTCTGGGAGTGCGTTACGCTCCACCGGGATATCCTGCAGAGATCACACAAGTCAGCTTCTATTTTTCCGGAACAACCAATATACCTCATGACCTGAAGATTCTCGATGATGATGGAGTGAATGGGGCACCGGGCTCTGAATTCTATACCGAAGCGATTACCCCCGCTACCCCTTCAACTTGGTTGTATTATAGTATTGATCCTCCGGTGGAAATTACCGAAGGTTATTTCTATCTGGCATTAATCCAGGGCGGAGAATCCAGCTCATTTGGTCTGGATACTACCAGCATGGATCCCATTTCACGGCAAACCTGGGAATTCACCGGGGTTTGGGCACCATTTAGAAACCAGTTGACCGACGAGTACATGATCCGCTGCACCATTGATGCGGAAACATCTGCCGTCGCACTGGTCGATCCAACAGTGGCGTCATTTACATTGTTGGAGAACTACCCTAATCCGTTCAACCCGACTACCACCATTCGTTACAACATGCCCACGCCGGGTATGGTAACATTGAAGGTGTTTGACATCAGCGGACGGCTGGTGAACACCCTGGTGAACGGTCAGAATCCGGATGGGCTGCATCGGATTACCTGGGACGGCACCGACCTGAACGGCAATCAAGTGTCAACCGGAATTTACTTCTACCAGATTGATACACCGCACCAGCACCAGACTCAAAAGATGGTGTTGATCAAATAATCAATCCCTTAAACTTGTAATCAAAGGGCAGGAACTGTTTTCAGATTCCTGCCCTTTTTATTTTCGGCGTTAATGTTTTGCAGTATTTTTTATCAATCGCCAATTTTATCCTTGACTTTTGCTAACGAATGTATTATTTTAAATAGCATAGCACGCCCTCAATTACCGAGAGGACTCATCGCATCCGATTTCCTACCATAACAGTGCTGAGATGTTATTCGTATTAAATACGCAATTGTGTCCCCATCGGATTTCGCTCCCGAATCGCCGTGAGGATCCCGCCACTGCTGGATACATTCTACGAGGCGTACTTGAAGTCTTCCACTCATTCAGATTTTTGAAGCGAAAAGATATTCAAACAATGTTCTGATAATGGTTTCTGTGATGTGATCAAAAATAACCATGTGTTGGGGAATTTGGTACTACCATCAATCAAACTAACAGAGAGGGAGAATCATGAAAAGAGCCTTGATCTTTTTGCTGAGCGCCATTGTTTTTTGTGCAGTGGCTAGTGGGGGAATCGCTTCCGCGCCGGTACAGACCGGGGGATCAAGTACCTGGCCTTTTGAAGTTGACGACACAGGCGGTCCCGATGAATTCGGGTACACCTGGATCGATTCCGATGAACCGGGTGGTCCGGCAGTGAATTTCATCGACATCTCCAGTTACGGCACCGAAGTAACCGGGTTGGGTGATGACAATTATGTCGGTCCGTTTCCCATTGGATTCAACTTCCGCTATTACTGGTATGATGTGAAC
>CBDVBD010000080.1:0-14055 GCA_965372135.1 uncultured bacterium
TAAACCCATAATAATCAATAAATAATCAAAATCAATCATTCTGAGAGATGTAGCTAAGAGAACAAACGGTAAGAAATGTGAATAAGTTGTGGATAAGTCAAAACAGAACATCAAACATAGGGACACAAAACACCCCAAATACTTAGAAACGATACTGATGAATCCTCAATCTACCTCAAAAGTCTGGTCCCCGATCACAATCTGTATACCTGGAGTATTCCTGGTAATCGTATCAGTGTTATTCCTTCTATCTTGCAGCCCTAAAAAGTCAACCGGCGTACTGCAAATATTCTTTACCGGAAATCTGGCGGGTAATTTCGAACCCTGTGGATGTAAAATCCCTAAAGGTGGAGTCGCACGCCGGGTAACCTTCATGGAAAAACAACGAATTGAAGGTGCGCGTGAACTCCGGATAGACGTGGGGAATTTCACGGATCTAAAATCGAATATCGGAGGCATTACTACTGAATGTATCGCTCACAGCTTCGTACTTCTGGATTACCACGTGGTAGGTGTAAGTCGGCGCGAATTGAGCTTTGATATCACCCAGTTGCAACGCTTGGCAAATGAATATCAAATCCCCCTGGTCTCTGCAAATGTGCTGCATCCCATCACTGGCAACCCCATGTTCGAACCATACCGGATCATTAATTTATCGGGAATGAAGGTGGCTTGTCTTGGTTTCACCGACGAATTCTACTACAAATTCCTGGAAAATACCGATGAAGCGCCATTTGATATCCAGCCGGTGTATAATGCCGCAGAGATTTGGGTTCCCAAAGCTGCTAAAGCTTCAGACCTCCTGGTTATCCTAACTGATATGAATTATTTCAAAATCGACACCTTGGCGTCACATTTCCCGGAAATTGATGTGGTCGTTACCAGCGGTGTCAATCCCCAAGCCATCAAAGAAACGGTATACAGTGGTGCAATCGTGGTACGGACTTTTACCATGGGTTATCGTGGAACCCTCTTAAATATTGACTTCGATAAAACCATGGGCGATACCTTAATCCACCGTTGGATATCCCAGACTCTCACGGAAGATTTCGAATCTCCTGCGGGATTGTTGAATTTCGAGAAAGAGTGTAAAGCAAAAGTCACCGCAGTAACCGGTGAAGAAGAAACTACCCCAGAAGCGGATCAGTAATGGAACCCGGAAAAATTTTTGATTGGCAAGGTGCCCTTCGGCAAGTACTCAATGCGGCATCGGTCAAAGAAATAGAGACTTTGGATGCGACGTCAGCAGTGAATCGTGTGTTGGCATCACCAATTATCGCTGCCGCTGATTCCCCGGAATGGGCAAGATCCACCGTGGACGGATACGCCGTGAAAAGTACCGACACCGAAACAATCCCGGTATCACTCCAATGCGTAAGCACCGTCACCGCCGGAGCCGTTCCCACCGCAGCACTTCAGGACGGGCAGTGCATGAAAATGATGACCGGTGCCATGTTGCCGGATGGTGCCGATGCGGTAATCCCCTTTGAAAATGTTACCGTAGAAGGTATGACAATCCAAATTGAACATGCGGTAAAACACGGAACTTGTTGCGTTCTACCCGGCTCCGAATTCCAGAAAAATCAGGAAATAATCCCAAAAGATACACCTATCACCGCCAACGAAATCAGTATTATAGCCCAACTGGGTAAACAACAAGTACCGGTGTACAAAGTACCTACGGTAGCTTTGATTATCACCGGAGACGAATTAGTGGAGCCCTGGGTCAATCCTCAACCTGGATGTATCCGCAATAGCAACGCTTATACCTTGTTGGCGTTAATTCGGCAGTTGGGAGTATCCGCGCATTACCTCGGCATCTGTCCTGATGACCTGTCAGTATTAACCCAAAAAATCTTGGATGGATTGCAGGATGACCTGATTATCGTCGTCGGTGGTTCGGCAAAAGGGGATAAAGACTATACAAAGAAAGCCATGGAAAACAATGGCATGACCCTCGTCTTCGATCAACTTGCCATCAAACCCGGCGGGTCAACCATATTCGCACAGAAGGGCTCCAAGTTTTCGTTGGGTCTTCCCGGACCTCCGGGAGCCATGCGAACTATGTGCCACCTTCTTGTATTACCGGTACTTAGGAAAATGATGGGATACCCGAATCCCATTCCCAATATCTATACCGGAAGATTCGACGGGACATTTAACAAATCCACTGGAATCGAATTCTTCATGGCTGCTGTTGCCGAGTTTCAAGCAAACGAATTCGTGCTTAAACCGTCGCGACCGCGAAAAACCGCTTCCTGGCAATCTTGGAAAAACACTAACGCCATTATACATATTCCCGCAGAGATCGAAGAAATCAATTCCGGCGATCGCGTGTCATTCTTAACCACATTGGTTATTCAATAATTCGGAATCTAAGCCTGTTGCGAATCCATCTCCACACATATGGCTGCCAGATGAATCGCTACGATAGCGATTTGATCCGGACTCTGCTTAATAAAAATCAGATACACTGGTCTGATACACCCGAGGATGCGGATGTGATCTTGGTGAATACCTGTTGTGTGCGGGAACATGCCGAGGAACGCGCCTTGGGGCGTATTCGTCAGTTGACGTCGTTGAAACGTGAACGTCCTTGGGTGCGGGTGGGAATCTTGGGATGTATTGCGCAAGAACGGGGAAACGGCTTATTTGATCAGGTTCCGGATTTGGACTGGGTGGTGGGACCGGATTCTTACCGGAAATTACCCCAGTTGATATCCGGAAATGGCGCCGCACATTCCCTGCTGGAAACTGATCCGCAGGAATCCTACAACGACATCTACCCGACTAATATTGCCGGACCCACTGCATTCCTGGCGATCATGCGCGGGTGCGATAACTACTGTTCCTATTGCATTGTCCCCTATGTACGCGGTAGGGAACGTTCCCGCCCTATGTTATCGATCCTTGCTGAAGCTAAAACATTAGCTGAAAACAATATCCGCGAAATCACCCTCCTCGGACAGAATGTTAATTCCTACCGAGACGGTTCCAATGATTTCCCAGACCTGTTGCGGGCGGTTTCTGATGTACCAGGATTGCGTAGAATAAGATTCCTAACTTCCCATCCCAAGGATATATCAATCCGATTGATTAAAGCAATAGCTGAAATACCTCAAATCTGCCCCATGTTGCATCTTCCGGTACAATCCGGATCCAATAGAATCCTGAGAAGAATGAACCGGAAATACACCCGGGAGCAGTACATGGAGAAAATCAATTTGATCCGGGATACCGTTCCGCACATGGCGTTTTCCACGGACATATTGGTAGGCTATCCGGGAGAATCAGATAGTGACTTCCAGGATACCATGGACTTATTGGATGAGATTCGGTATCACAGCGCATTTAGTTTCCGGTATTCGGTACGGGAAGGTACCACTGCCGCAAAATTGCCGGATGATGTTTCTGAGAATTTGAAGATCGAGCGGCTGGAGAAGGTGATTGAACGACAGAGGCAGATTAGCGATGAGTTACATGCATCCCGATTGGGAGATAGTATAGAGGTGTTAGTGGAAGGAATGGCAAAAAAGGGAGACGGGTATTTAATGGGGCATTCGCCACAAGATGAAGTGGTGGTGTTTGCCGGGAACGGAACTGAAATTGGCGATCTGTTGACCGTAAAGGTCAACGAAATCAGAGGCTTCACCTTGGTCGGTAAACCGGTGTAGGCAACTTCACAGTTGCATAGGAGGGTAAAATGGCTTTGAAATTTGATTGTAGGGATTGTGGCAAAACAATTGTCATTAAGTACCTCAAGGTTGGTGAAGTCGCTAAATGTCGAAACTGTGGCGCGGAAATTGTCGTACCTGGGGCAGCTTCTGAAGTAGATGAAGAACCGCAATACCATAAACCAGTGGCTGCAGAGCCAGCGGAACACGAGGCAGCTACCGTCATCATTCCCTGCGAACTCGGACCCAGGAATCTTGGGAGCATTCTTGCCGAGACCTTTAAAATATATCAAAACAATTTCTTTAGGCTATTCATCATTGTGGCTATTCCAGAGGTATTTCTGGTTGTCTTGGTGTACTTTTGGACGCCAGAGTTATCACCGTCAGGAGAAATTGAATATACAGCCAATTCTATCATTGCTTTCGTTATAATTGTAGTGGTTTATTTTGTGGCTTACGCCTTATGGGAGGGCGCCCTGATTCACGCCATATCGGAGCAATATCTTCGGCGCCCAGTAAGTATCGTTCGAGCTTATCGCTTTGCTTGGGGGAGATTGGGAGCCATGATATTCGCTGAGATTCTCGCTGGTTTAGCTGTTGGTGTTATGTTTATAACCGTAATTGGCATTCCGTTTGCAATATACTTTGCGGTCCGTTGGATTTTTATTTGGCAGGCAGCGCTGCTTGAGGGTTGTGGTCCAAAGGCTGCTCTTTCACGCAGTTCAGATTTAGTCAAAGGAAATTGGTGGCGGGTTCTGGGCGTTATACTGGTCCTGAGTATCGTGATAATGATAATCAGTTTTGTTTTGGAGAGAATACCGACAGTTGGATCAACAATCGAGACCATCATATCAACCTTGGTTTTCATAACTGGCGTTACCTTACTCTATTTCGACCTTCGGGTGAGGAAAGAGGGATACAGTCTCGAGACGCTGGGAGAAGAATTACACATAGCATAGAGCAAGAGAAAACATAACACATATCATTGCATTTCTGATCCGGAGGAATCATGTGGATTGTCCGATGGGCATTCATAGCCATTATCATAGCGGTAGTGCTGGGATTTTCGCTGCAAAATGCTGAAACAGTTACGGTTACCATCTGGGGACAATACTGTACCCTGTACGATGTCCCCTTGTTCCTGGTAATCTATGTATCATTCATCTTTGGGGTATTTGTGTACCTGTTGGTGGCGATATTCCATCAGTTGCAGCTTCGATCGGATGTCACGCGGCTGCGGCGTGATAACCGAAAACTACAACAGGAATTGAATAACATGAGAAACCTGTCATTAGGGGACGACACGGAAGACCTAACCACTTCCACCGATCAACCGGAATCCCCATAACTCTTCGAAGCATTAATGAGGTAGTCAGCCGGTGAGATGAAATCCTAATTTCTTGTCTCACAAATCCGTACAATAACTTTAACAGAAGCCAATTACCATGAATCCAATCATATATTACGTCATTGTCATCGCTGTAGTACTGCTGCTGATATTGTTGTTCGTATCCCTGCATTTTCGCAGTCGGAAGAAACGACCGACGCCCTTACCATACACTGAAGCCTTGAACTACTTGATCGATGGCAATATCACCCAAGCCGCGCAAAAACTACGGGAAGCAGCACAAAAAGACTCTTCTAACGTGGACGCATTCCTCCGGTTGGGGAACATTTACCGTGACACCGGAAAAGTAGATCGCGCCATTAAAATCCATACCGAACTGACTCTACGCACCGAACTGACACCTATCATGCGTATGGAAGTCTACCGTGTGTTAGCGTTGGATTACACTGTTGCTGGAAATATCGTCCGTGCCTTGGAGTACATCGACACCCTCCTGCAGCACAATAAGCGTGATAGATGGGCGTTACAGCAAAAACAATCCCTTCTGGAGCAGCGTGGTGATTTTCGCGGTGCCTTCGACCAAGAGAAACGCATCCAGAACCTTGACGGCACCTCCAATTCCTACAAGTTGGCACTGATTAAATCCCAAGAAGGGATCGAATTGTTTCGCCAAGGTAAGGGTAGAGAAGCCAGGTTGCGGTTCCGGGAGGCGATTAAAATCCAAGCGGGATGCGCGCCGGCATATCTGTACTGGGGTGAAAGCTATCTGAAGGAAGATCGGGTCCAAGATGTCGTGAACATCTGGGTGAAATTCGTGAAAGCTAATCCAGCGGAAGCTTACTTAGCGTTCCAATCTATGGAATCCGTGCTATTTGACCTAGGGCGGTTCGGGGAAATGGAGGCTCATTATCGTAAAATATTGGATCAACGTCCCGGTGACGTAAACGCGTTGGTTGCCTTAGCCAAATTCCTGCACAAAAAGGGAGAGAGCAAATCGGCGCTGGAAGTCTTGAAAGATGGATTGGATCGAAATCCCGATAGCCTCTGGATTCGCCGAAACATGATTCTGATCTATACTCACTTGAAGGATATCGATAACGTATTGGCTTTGGCGCACGACATTCTTGAACGTGTTATGACGGAGGAATATCATTTCAAATGCCGGGAATGCTGCTATACAACCACTGAACCAACCTGGTTTTGCCCTAAATGCCAATCATGGGACAGCTACGATTTATAAGTATCTCGATAGTTGTGATGCTGTCGGTGGTAATATCAACCACATTAGCAGTTGACACAACCAAACCCGAATATTCCGCATTGGATACCGCCGAAAGGGAGCTGATCCGACTTTGGGATGAAGCAAAATTGGATTCCCTACTGGTGATGTTCCGTCCTTATGCTGCAGTAAATCCTGAGCATCCCATCACCAAATTCTTGGATGCAACGTTGGAACAAGACGGTCACATTGCTGCGCAGGGGTATAAAGATCTAATCGATGCTGGGTATCCCATCATCACTCCCCGAGCTATGCTGCGATTATCCCAGTACTATCAGGCAATAGGTGATTCCTCGGAAGCATCCCGGTTGGCACAGCGCTTGGAATCGGAATATACCGATTTCCGCAAACCGGTATATCAAGCCCAGCTTTCCCGGAACATCGAATACCCTTACACCTTACAGTTAGGCGCCTTCCAACACCTGGAAAACGCTCAGAAATTGACAGAGAAGATCGCTGATTGCGGTATATCTGGTCAAATCCACCGTAAGTTTATAAACGGGCGCACTTTGCACTTAGTCTGGGCGGGAGAATATTCAACCCAAAAAGCCGCAGACCAGGCTGGGCAAAGACTTGCCATTAACTATCAACTTGATTACATAGTAATCACCCGATCCCTGAACGGAAACAACAATTAACTAATCCTGATTTCGTGTGATTTTAGCGATGTCAACCCCGTTATTAAAACAATATCACGCTCAAAAGTCCGAATATCCGGGAATGATCCTCCTGTTTCGGATGGGTGATTTCTTTGAGCTGTTCTATGACGATGCCAAAATCGCATCCGAGGTTTTGGGATTAACTTTGACCAGCCGTGGACACGGGAAATCCGGCGACGTCCCATTAGCAGGATTCCCTCACCATGCTGCTGAAGGATACATCGAGCAATTAGTACAAGCCGGTCACCGCGTGGCAATCTGCGAACAGGTAGAAGACCCGAAAAAAGCCAAAGGCTTGGTCAAACGTGACGTGATCGAAATCGTATCAGCCGGAACCGCTTTATCTGATAACCTGTTGGACAAAGGTCGTAACAACTACTTAGTGGCAGTAGTTTCCGGTGCGGAAAATATCGGGTTAGCCTACGCAGATATATCCACTGGGGACTTCGCAGCAGAAGACATAATGCCCTCCCAATTCCGGGACCGCATAACCGCATTGGAACCGTCGGAGATTCTGATTCCCAACGAGCAGAGAAGTATCCTGAAACCCGCAATACCTATCGGTACCCGTGCCGTAATCACCACCGGTGAGGACTGGACATTTTCCCAGGATTTCGGGAGGGAAATCCTGTTACGTCACTTCGAGACCCAGTCATTATCTGGTTTTGGAATAGACGATCTCCATGCCGGTATTGGTGCCGCCGGCGCACTGCTGCACTACGTCCAACAGATGCGCAAAGGTGACATACATGTTATCAATCACATCTCCCGGGGATCATCCGGCGAGGAAATGATCCTTGACGAGGCTACCAGGCGTAACTTGGAGCTTGTATCCTCATTGATGGGTGACCGCCCCCAAGCCACACTGCTGTACATCGTCGACCGCACCCTAACCCCTCCAGGGAAACGGTTGTTGCGTCGCCGCTTGCTTCGTCCCACCCGTGATATTGATGAAATCAACCAGCGCTTGGATGCTATCGAGGAGCTGACACAGCACCGTGAAATCTTGTCGGCTGTTGGAGATACTCTGAAAGGCTTCGGTGATCCGGAACGGTTGGTTGCCAGATTGTCCGGCGGTAGAGGATCTCCCAAAGACGCTTTATCTCTTGGTGAAGCTCTCAGTAGAATACCTACGCTAAAAGAATCATTAGCGGAAGTAAAATCCTTAGAATTATCCCAAATAAACTCAAATCTGGACCCACTGCAATCGTTGGTGGATCATCTCCATAGCGCGCTGGTCGATAATCCCCCTGCCAATATTGCCGCCGGGGATGTCATCCGTGATGGTTATGATAAGGAATTAGACGAAATCCGCACCTTACGACGCTCCTCCCGGAAATGGATTCATGATCAACAAAATAGTGAACGAACCAAAACCAGTATCCCTTCCTTAAAAATCGGCTTCAATCAAGTATTCGGATACTATATTGAAGTCACAAAACCCCACCTATCTAAGGTGCCGGACCATTACATTCGAAAGCAAACCCTGGTCAACGCCGAACGGTATATTACTCCGGAACTAAAGGAACAGGAGGAAAAAATCCTATCTGCCGATGAGCGGATTCAGGAAAGGGAAGAAGCCCTATGGGCAGCCTTGCGTCAGGAAATTATAGAACACACCGAAGCAATACAAACCAATTCCCAAGCTGTTGCTAAACTTGATATCGCCCGCTCGATGACGGAACTGGCGCTGGAAAAGCGCTGGCACCGCCCGGAAATTGTAAAAAACCGCGAGCTGGTACTGAAAAACAGCCGTCATCCCGTGGTGGAAGAACTACTGCCCCCTGGGGAGACTTTCGTTGCCAACGACTTGGAACTGGATCCCGCTACTCACCAGATACTGCTCATCACCGGTCCCAACATGGCGGGGAAATCCACTTACTTACGCCAAGTGGGCTTAATTATCATCCTGGCGCAGATGGGTAGCTTCGTACCTGCCGATCATGCGAAAATCGGAGTGGTGGATCGACTCTTTACCAGGGTGGGCGCATCCGATAACTTAGCCGGCGGTGAATCCACCTTCCTGGTGGAGATGAACGAAGTCGCTAACATCCTAAACAACGCCACTCTCGACAGCTTGGTCCTGCTGGATGAAGTCGGTCGCGGGACCTCTACCTTCGACGGATTATCATTAGCCTGGGCGATTGTTGAATACCTGCATCAGAATAAAAAATTAGCCGCAAAAACCTTATTCGCCACACATTATCACGAACTTACGGAACTTGAAGGCTATTTGGAACGTGTAAAGAATGTAAATGTTGCCGTTAAGAAGTATGGTGACAAGGTACTCTTCCTGCGTAAAATTCAGCCCGGTGGATGCGACCACTCGTATGGAATCGATGTGGCGCGGTTAGCTGGATTACCCGGCAAGGTCATAGAACGTGCCCGGGACATCCTTGATAAACTGGAATCGGAAACGTTAGTACCGGATCATTCAACTGAACACAAAGAGAGACCAGGTGCAAAGACTTCCCCAATACAGATGACCATATTCCCGCCGGACAACGGGGAATTGCAGAAAGCCGTAGAAAAGCTTGATGTCAACAACATGACGCCTGTCGAAGCGCTAAATGCGTTGATGGAACTTAAAAAGCTGGTGTGAGACACCAAATCGCTGGCAAAGAGGATTACATGAACCGAAGAAATCACAAAAAATACATAAACTCCGCCTACTGCATCGTATGGTTATGCCTAATAATAATCCTGCTACCCAAGGGTGATACGAATGCTGATTGGCTGTTCCCCGCCAAATATGCCGGGGAATTCTTAGCCACTGGTGTGGGTGCGCGTGCCTTAGGCATGGGTGGTGCCGGTGTCGCCTTAACCACCGACGGCACAGCCGCCTATTGGAATCCGGCTGGATTATCACGCATCCAACGACGGCAGTTGAACCTGATGCACTCCGAAAGATTCGCAGGTGTTGTTACCTACAACTACATCGGATACGCCCTGCCCTACCATCAGAACGAAGGTGTGGCGTTAAATCTGATTGCCCTGGGCGTCGGCGATATCCCCATCACAGTATTGGAAGATCCCGGAGCTGCCATCGGTCCCGATAACCGGGTCATCGAAAAGGAAACCTCCAGTGACTTGGAAATGGCACTCTTCGTCTCTTATGGCAAACAGACCAATCACGGATTCGACCTGGGTGCCAATGCTAAAATCATCCACAAATCCGTCGCAAACCACAGCGCATGGGGATTGGGATTTGACATCGCCGCCCGAACCACCTTACCCGGAAAAATATTGGTCGGCGCCAACCTTCAGGATGTCACCACCACTATCCTGGTATGGGACACCGGGCAGAAAGAATCAATAACCCCTACCTTAAAGCTTGGATTAGCCCGTAAATTCGAAATCGCAAAACTGAGAGCTGATATCACACCCGCCGCCGATGCCGATATTCGCTTTAGCAACCGGCGCAGTGTCGATGACGGTTGGTGGGGTCCCATATCATTAAAATCCCACTTGGGGCTGGAATTCTGCTTGGAACGTACCGTGCATCTGCGTGTGGGAATGGATGGCGGTAAAATGACTGCCGGCGCCGGACTGTCCATATTTAGCGTGCAAGCCGACTATGCATATCTGAGTCACGAAATCTTAGGTGACACTCACCGTGTTTCTTTGGGCATCTCTTGGGGGGAACGCTAACATAATCATGCACTAATCTTCTGTATAGAGGCGGCTTCAGCCAGTCCTTTATCTCTCTTTCTGCAACAAATAATCTAACTGAAATAGCCATCCTATCAAGACATTCAGCTATCAATTGGCTGAATTTTGTGTCTTAAAGTATAGATAATGGGAAAGATAACTACAAATTTTTTTAAAAAAGATGAATATTTTCGTTGACAGAGAATAAAAAATTTCGTATCTTATTTGTTTGAAAATAAGATAATGCAACATATGTCGGATATTCCATGATTCGCTCTATGACAGGGTACGGGAGAAGCGAGTTACAGCGTGATGGTTTCACGGTACGCGTCGAAATGCGCTCTATTAACAGCCGATTCCTGGATCTGGCTTTTAAGACATCCCGTGCCTTGTTTAATTATGAAAATGAACTAAAAGAGCTGATTAAGAGTAAAATCTCCCGCGGTCGGATCACTACACAAATCATATACTCGCAGGATCGTGAGAATTCTGAGCTATCGATCATTGACAAAGACCACGCCAAAACCTATTTGGACATGCTGAAATCCTTGGTCGCCGGACTGGGATTGAAAGACGATGTAACTTTGAGTCACTTGCTGATGTTTAACGACATATTCGTTCCTCAGGAAGAACCAAACGAGATTGAAATCCTGTTGAGCGTGGTCAAAGAAGCCGTTATGCTTGCCATTGAAGACCTCCAGGCGATGAAAAGTGACGAAGGTGCTGAGTTGTCCAATGACATGCTTAAACGGATCGATCAACTGGAGCATACCCTTGATCAGGTGGAAGAATTGGCTAAGAATGTCCCCGAGGATGCCCTTAAACGGTTGAAAGATCGTGTGTCAAAGCTTATTATTCCTGAAAACCTGGAACCCAGCCGCTTAGAAATCGAATTGGCGTTAATGGCTGACAAACTGGATATCACCGAAGAATGTGTCCGGTTGCGCAGCCATCTGCAGTTATTCCAAAATACTATCAATTTCAGCGAACCAACCAGTGGCAAGCGTCTGGGATTTATCCTGCAGGAAATGAACCGGGAAACAAACACCATCGGTTCTAAATCGAATAGTATTGATATTTCCCACCATACCGTAAGTCTGAAAGAAGAAATCGAACGAATCCGAGAGCAGGTACAAAATATCGAATAGGTGAAAGTGCCACAGTCGCACAATTCAGGACACGGACTTCTCATTGCCATCTCATCACCCTCGGGTGGTGGAAAAACCACCGTAATCCGTGAAGTAAGAAAGAGACGTCCGGAATTTGGATATTCAGTATCCTGCACTACTCGCGAACCCCGAGCAGGGGAAACTAACGGAAAAGATTATATCTTCCTAATCGAACAGGAATTCAAACAACGTATAGAACGTGATGAATTCCTGGAATGGGAAAGCGTACACGGCTACCTGTATGGGACATTGAAAGAAACCGTGTCTCGTGCCAAAGATGCAGGGCAGCACCTATTATTTGATATCGATGTTTATGGAGCTCAATCACTAAAATGTGCTTTCCCGGATTCCTTATTAATCTTCCTAAATCCTCCTGACCTTGACACGCTGATACTTCGATTGAAGTCACGCGCAAAGGACTCTCAGCAGGAAATCGATAACCGTTTGAAACGTGTTGAAATAGAAATGAAAATTGGTCAACAATTCGACGTTATAATCATAAACGATAAAATCAACGATACCGTCAATCAAGTAATCAAAGCCATCGAACAACGATTAGCAGAAAAACATTGAAACAAGCCAGATAAATAAAGGATGCTTATGACAACCAAAACTTCCGATCATCAGACTGAACCTCAGGAAAATCCCCAAGATGAAAAAGAAAAACAACTGGAACGCTCTGATTTCATAGGAGAAGATTTCGAAGAGTTGGCTGACAATATCTATGAGGCGATCATCGTGATTGCCAAACGTGCCCGATCGATCGGAGAAAGTCAGAAAAGGGAAATCGATAGCCAAATAGGTACTTTGGAGTTGACAGAAACTCCTGAAGATGACCTGTTTGACGACGAGGAAACCGAACCCGAATTCCGCAGTTATGAAAAACCTACTATCCTGGCAATGCAAGAAATGAAAGCTGGGCAACTAAAGTACGATTACCGGGGATAGACAGACCAATGTCCCTGTCCGATAAACATTTCATTGTGGGGGTGACCGGTTCTATTGCCGCCTATAAAACGTGCTACTTAGTCCGGTTGTTGGTGAATTCCGGCGCTGAAGTTCAGGTGGTAATGACCAAGGCAGCCACCGAATTCGTAGGCACCCAAACCTTCGAAACCCTGTCCAATCAGCCGGTACATCTGGAAATGTTCCCTGATGTACGTGCCCATGTTCCTTGGCATGTGGAGCTTGCACGGTGGGGTGATGTATTGGTCATCGCACCGGCTACCGCCAATATCATTGGGAAAATTGCCAATGGTATCACCGATGATCTGATGTCAGCTACTGCCATGTCTTTTGACAAAACGAAGGTAATTGCCCCTGCCATGAACCCTCGGATGTATGAAAATCCTGCACTGCAGCGAAACTTGGAGACATTAAAGGAACTGGATTGGCAGATCATCCAACCCGGAGTAGGGAAGATGGCGCACCCGCAGGAAGATGTGGGAAAAGGTAGAATGGCGGAACCGGAAGATATCCTACATCAGTTGAAAAATCTATGGCGGGAAAAGGATTTCGCAGGTGTCCGGGTTCTAGTAACCGCCGGTCCCACCGAAGAACCCTGGGATCCGGTGCGTGTCTTGACCAATCCATCCACCGGTAAAATGGGATTCGCGGTTGCCCAGGAAGCGCGCGCTCGTGGTGCGGATGTCACGGTCATCGTTGGACCTCATCACATCCCTGATCCTATCGATTGTCATATCATCAACGTACGGACATCACGCGAAATGGCGGATTCCGTCCGTGGAGAGATCGACAACTGTGATGTATTAATCATGAGTGCAGCGGTGTCCGATTTCCAACCGAAAACTACCAGTGAGCATAAAATAAAAAAGAAGGATTTCGCCACCACACTTGAATTAGAACCCACAGAAGACATTCTGGCATCTCTACCGCCGCCCGATGGGCGGCAAATACGCGTGGGTTTCGCGGTCGAAACGGAAAATATCACAACCGAGGCGAAACGCAAACTAACCCAAAAACACTTAGACCTGATCATCGCCAATGATACATTATCTCCGGGATCAGGCTTCGGTACCGATACCAACCGTGCCGTCATCATCGACAATGACGGGGGGCAGGAAGAGCGCCCCTTGGAGTCCAAACACCAATTAGCAAACCGCATATTAGACCTGGTCGCAGAACGTCGAAAATCAAGTTAAACGAGCACGAAAATTGAGATGAGTTCCCGGCAGTCGATAATCAAAGAAACCACCCGCTATTTCAAACAACAATCTCTGTTCAAATATCCTAGATGATGTAACTTGTTCAATTG
>CBDVBD010000081.1:0-13959 GCA_965372135.1 uncultured bacterium
AATTGTCAACCATGTCCTGAAACATCTGTAAACTATCTTATGATACTGTACAAGGGCACCTGACACCACGGTAAAATGCGAAGACGTGGTTGAAAGAGGTTGCGGAAGTCAGCCCGAATCCGTAGTATTGTTTGTTAGATGCCACCCAATCCCCCCACCCCCCTTAGGGGCAGGCTGCCCACCCAGGGGAATTGCGTGGCATGGGGACACCCGATTGAAATCGGGTGCTAATACAAGATGTCAGGATCGCGCCGTAGGTGTCCATTCGGACAGGGATCCTGACCTACTCACTCCTGCAGTCGCCGGATTGAAATCAGGCAGGAACAAAAATAATAGAGTGTCAAGTGAGGAATCGAGATTCGTTGACACCTGACACCACGATATTATGACATGCGTTAATTAGAAAAGCCAGGTGAGAACCTGGCTTTTTTATGATTAATGCTGGTTATATTTATAGGGGGAAATAGTATGTGGGCTGGATGTGGTTCCAGGAAAGCGGGGTACCGCGTTTGAGGTCGCAGGTGGCATGTTTTCCGATTACCTTTGGCATGTGTTTTGGGGCAATGCCGAACGCGGGACGGATACATTTGATATTTTCGGCGGTGATAACGTCGTCCTTCTTGATATCGGCGACCACAAATAGAGAACGACGGTGTTCGTGGCTGGTGGTTTCCTGTTCTGTGACGCCGTATTGGACTTCGCCCAGAGCTTTTTCTACAATGCGGATGGCATCTACCATGGCTATGAATTCATCGGGTTCGGCGGAGAAGTCGCCATCGGGAGTGGGTTCGGAACGCGATAATGTAAGGTGTTTTTCTACGATGCAGGCTCCTAAAGCCACTGCTGCGATCGGCACTTCGATACCAAGGGTATGGTCGGATAGTCCGATGGGCAGGTCGAAGGATTCCCTCAGGTGAGTAATGGTGTTCAGGTTCATATTTTCCGGAGGTGCCGGATAAGCGCTGGTGCAGTGCAGCACCGCTATTTGGTCGGCACCGCTGTTTCGGGCTGTTTGCACAGCTTCTTTGATTTCATCTAAGGTCGCCATACCGGTTGATATGATGATGGGTTTGCCGGTTTGAGCGACTTTTTTGATCAGGGGGATATCGACGATTTCGAAGGATGCAATTTTGTACGCCGGCATATCAAGAGTCTCCAAGAATTCCAGCGCAGTGATGTCGAAGGGGGTGGAGAATAAATCCAGATTGAGATTATCAGCGATTTCCTTCAATTTGGGATGCCAGTCCCAGGGCATGTAGGCTTCCTGGTACAAATCGTAGAGATTTCGTCCGGTCCATATGGTTCCGCTGCTGATTTTGAAGCAGTCGTCTTGACAATCGATGGTCATGGTATCCGCGGTGTAGGTCTGCAGTTTTACGGCATCGGCGCCGGATTCTTTTGCGGCATGGAGCAGGTCCACCGCCGTTTGGAAATCCTGGTTGTGGTTGGCGGATAATTCTGCGATGATGTACACCGGGCAACCGGGACCGATTTCACGATTATTTATTCTGATGTTTTTCATACAATACTTGTTCAGTTAATTTGTTGTTTGTTCCATTGGGGTGATGGTTACGTCCGCTTCAATTTTTCCTTTGTTCAAGGCGGCTCGATGGAATTCGAATTTGTACCCTTGGTGTGCGATGAAGGCTTTCGGGTATTCTTCGGCGTCCAACATGCGAATGAAATCGTAGATGCTGCCCAATGATGAAGATGCCGGAATTTCGCTTTCTTTTGGTTTTCGACGGCGGAAGATCACCGGTTCGCCGGATTGAGGGATTGGAGTCGGTTTTTCTTCAACGATGCGAATCATCATGCTGGCAGCTAATCTGGTGGCTCTGAGGAAGATTTCCTCGGCGTTTCCTTCCAGGCTGAGTTCCTCCTTCATGTACACCGGACCGGCATCGACTTGTTCGGTCATTTGCAGGGCGGTTAATTTGGTGTGAGTATGCCCCCTGACGATGAGGTTTTGCAAGGGGCTGCCACCCCGACCGTAGGGGACGTCGGTCATGTGGAAGCACACGCATTGGTAGTTGTTGAATATGTCTTTCGGAACAAACCAGGACCAGTGCAGAAAAAAGATAAGTTCCGGGTTGATGCGTTGGACTGTCTCCAAGCTCAGTTCGTCTTTTTTTGCGATGAAATGCCAGTATCCCGGTTGGCAGGCGATACTTTCATCGAACACCTGCCGGTTCCAGGGTCGGCATCCCGCCACGATGTAGGTGCCCGGGTTCGGTTTGTTCGGCATAATTAGTCCTCCAGATGGTTTGATGCCGTTTATTAACGGAACATCACAACCGCTTCACCCTCCACTACATTTTTATTTTCCTGATTGTGGCAGATTGTTTCCAAGGTGTATATGCCTTTATCTTGGCGTATGGATTTGATGGTTACTTGTGCGGTGACAGCATCTCCGATGTACACCGGTGCGGTAAATTTCATGGTCTGATTAAGGTAGATGGTGCCGGGTCCGGGTAATTTGGTTCCGATGACAGCGGAAATCAAGCCACCGCATATCATTCCGTGTGCGATACGTTTTTTGAAGATGGTGGTTTTGGCGTATTCATCATCCAAGTGTACCGGATTATGGTCGCCGACTACTTCAGCGAATTTATTGATGTCGTCACTGGTGATGGTTTTCGACAGGGAAGCTGAGGTGCCAATTTCTAAAGGCATTGATAGTTCCTAATTAATGGGAAACGCTCACAATGGGCATGTTACAAATGAAAATTCAAAGCACGAATTTCGAAATACTAAACAAATTCAAAATACAAAATACGAAATTCAAAACATAAGAAATTCGAAATCAATAATGTTGCGTCACTGAAGAAATTATTCCTTTTATCCTTCATGGGAACCGGGTGGAGATTCTTCCCGCCAGTAGGCGGACTTTCAGCACTTCGTTCAGAATGACAGAAGAAAACAGAATGACAGAAGAAAACAGAATGACAGAAGAAAACAGAATGACAGAAGAAAAGCACCTTGGGAATAATCGTTAAGGAATCAGGTGTTTTTGGCGTAGTTTTTCCTCAATTTCGGGTTTTTTGGTTTCCCAGTCCTCTTTTAACATAGCCACGCACACGATATCCTCGAATTTGTCGCCCTTTTGGATGTGTTTGCGGAATTCGCCTTCTACTTTAAAGCCGAAGCCCTTGTGCATGTTAGTGACCGGTTCGTTGAATTTCAGCACTTCGGCGCACAGTTTGTTCATCTCCAGGTCGTCGAATACGTGTTTCAGGATGGAGTATTCCACGAAGCTGCCGACGCCTTTACCGCGGACATTGGGGCTGGCGACATAGAAAGCCCAGTAACAGCGTTTGTTGGTGTAGTCGATATCGTACAGATACACTACACCCACGTCTTCGTCGTCGCAGTTGATAATCCAATAGCAGCGCGATGGGTCGCAGGTGACGCAGTTAAACCATTCATCATGGGTTTCGGGAGTGATGTGTTGGTCGGTATAGAGGTATTTGCTGACTTCGGGCAAATTGCGCCAATTGCGCATCATATCCTTGTCGGCTTCTGTGACTTCTCGTAGTCTAATCATGTCAAGCCTCCATGGCGATAAGTTCTGAAGTGCATGTAATTACTCGTGATGACCCGTTTCCGTCGATTAGTTGATTTGCGTTGTGGGATAGTTGTTTTCGTAATTCTCGGTCTGTGATTAGGTCGGACAGTGTTCTGGCAATGATTTCGGGAGTTGTTTGTGTTGCGTTTTCGATGGTCAGGAACGCTCCTTTTTTTGTCAACATGCGCGCTGATTCCAACTGGTTGTCGGCGATGACCAAGAGTATCCCAGGAACACCCATGTAGGCTAATTCCCAGCAGGTGGAACCACCTCCGGATAGAGATATATCCGCCCACTGCATTAACTCGGGCATGTGGTCGGGTTCGCGGACCAGTTCGATTTGTCCGTTTTTTTCTTTGACGGTATTTTCTAATGACTGGTAATGGGGGTAGTTACTGCCCACCACTACTTTTGCTTCCCAATCAGGAATTATTAGCTGCTGTAAGGCTTGGACTGCTTTCAGCGTTACGTTATCCGGATCGCCGCCGCCGAGGGTTACCAGGATTTTTCCTGCCATATCAGGGAGGTTCGGTTCGGAGGTTTGGGATTTTAGGAATTCCTTTCGGAGCAGGACGTATTTTGTGCCCAGCAGTAATTTTGTGTATGGTTCCCGGTTGGGATATAGTTCCGGGGCAGCATGGATGTTTTGGTTTAGGATTATGTCGGCATAATAGTGGTCGCAGTCGCCGTTGTCGTCTATCCATAATAGGGATAGGCCGGAATCTTTGATCACCCGTTGATAGCTGGAACCGAAATGATAGCCGTCCACCACCACCCAATCGATACCGTTCATGTTCGCTAATTGAGCGACTTGGAAGGCATCATTGACGGAACCGGGAGGTGCGGTGATGCGGGTAATATCCATGCCTTTCCCAGTCAATCTCTGCTCCAATGAGGATGGTAGTTCGGCAACGGCGAAGGTCACCGGACCTTTGGAATCTTTCCAGGATTCAGCCAACGCTAAGCAGCGCATGAGATGTCCGTGTCCGATGTTGGTGCCGGCGTCGGTGCGAATAAGCAGCGGCAGCATGAGGTTATCCTTCCGTCATGGATTGTTGTGTCACGTTTTGGTTGATGGCTGCCACCGCCGGATCGAACTGCATCAACATCAGTGCATCATGCCAGCTAAAGTCGCCGTGGTCACCCAAACGATGGTACATGGTACGTACCAGTGCTAAGTCTTCCTGCGTGTCCACCGTCCATCGATAGGCGCTGGCATCGCCGGGGTCGGTAATGGATTCCAGCTTGAAGATGTCCGGATTGCGGTGGATATAAGGGGTGACATGGGATCGTTGGAATGACAGCTTGGCTTCCTTCCAGGCTTTTTCCAAGGCGTCGAACGTAAATACTTCGGTGTCTAAGCCGCGTGGGTAGGTGCGTTGAAAGCAATTGCTGGCGTAGTCGGCTTTAGCTTGCATAAATTTCATCACCACCAGGTCGATTACCTGAGGATCGATGACCGGACAATCGGCGGTGATGCGCACGATAATGTCAGCTTGGAATTTTTTGGCGGCATGGTAATAGCGGTCCAACACGTCCTTTTCGCTACCACGGTAGCAGGGAATTATTAGGACATTGCATTCTTCCTGAATGCGGTCATCTTCGGGTTCGGTGCTGGTGGCGACTACGACCTGATCCAGAGTTTGGGCTTTTTGCACCCGGCGTACCACGCGGGTCAGCATGCTTTTAGTGCCGATGGGGAGCATTACTTTGCCTGGCAGGCGGCTGCTGCCCATGCGTGCTTGAATGATAGCTACGGTTTTCATTTTTTCCTCTGCTCGGAAAATTTGACCTTTCGATACCAGAAAGTGGCAAAGTTTGCCCACTCCAGCCAATCCCAGATATTTTAAGGGATGCTGTTATGTACTACAATTTATTAACTGTAACAGCGTGTGGCTGGTATTGGGTTATAGTAAGCTCAACCACTACTTTTAGTTCTGCAAAGAGTGCGCCAGAAATGTGCAAGTTTGGAGAGTAGGAATTTTGTGGGGTTATTGAGGGATGTTGCAGTGTGGTTTATAGGGTAATTAGGAGGTTTTTTGTAAGCCAGATACCGGATTTGATGACACGGGCGCGGAGTGGCAGTATTTCCACGCCGGCGGCTATGGCTTTTTTTAGTTTTGCGGCGTAGTTTGGGTCGAAACCGACTGCGGGTGCGAAGGAGTCGCCGTCACTGCGCTGGACTGCGTATAACATCACGGCTCGTTCGCCCATTTCCGCGCGTTTGACCAGTTCGCGCAGGTGTTTGGCGCCGCGGGTGGTGACGGCATCGGGGAAGGCGGCGATGTTTCCATGATTGACCGATAGTTTGTCGGCGGGATCTGATAGTACAAGGGTTACGTTTTTGACTTCGATCCAGCAGGGTGGAAGGTTGTCGCCTTCCAGTTTGAGGTCGATCCGGCTGTGGTCGCCCAATTTGACTTCACGGCGTACGTTCGTGTATCGCTCGAAGCCTGGTAACCGTCGGATTTGGGCGGCTTCCTGGGCGATGATATTGGGGATCATGGTGTTGACACCGACCCAGATTTTTCGACGGTCGGGACGGGTGATTCGAACCTGTTCCAAGGTATAGGCGTATTTGCGTTTACCGTTGTGGGGACCGCTGATGCGGATAGGGTTACCGTAATCGGTGAGTCCGGCCATGGAACCGGAATTGGGGCAGTGTACGGTTAGCTTTTTGCCGTTGACTTCTACGTCTGTTAGGAAACGCATGTAGCGGCGAATAAGGTGTCCTTCAAGGAGTGGTTTGGGGTAGCGCATAGATGGTTGGTGATTCCATAATTTTGGTAAGCCAATATAGTAATATATTGGATAAATGGCAAGTGATAGTGTGATTTGTTGATTTGCAGTTACCTAAGCAATAAGGCTTTTCGGTTCAATTCTTTGCCACCGGAGATTAGCTGGATGATATATATGCCGGAGGCACAGGAACTTGCGTCCCACAAGACATGATGTGCTCCCGGAGATAGATGAGGGAAGTCGAATTGGTGGACTTTTTGGCCTAAGATGTTGAAGATGGTAATATTAGCTTCAGATTGGATGGGGAGGGTGAAGGGTATGGTTAAAGTGCTATTAAAAGGGTTCGGATAGCACGGATGCAAGTTAAACTCGTACGGGATTTCTGGAGGAGTATGAACCGCTGACAGAGCGTCCACCTCATGCACGGTGAACTTATTCGGACTCACCGTCAGAAGGTATGGCCCGAATATTTCCATGTCGCTCATTTGTTCCATTATATTATAATGCCCGACGTATTGCGGGTGGATTGGATCGGTCAGATCCATGACGTAGATCATTGCATTGTGGTAATTCGAAGGTCGCCGGTAGAAAACCAGCGTATTTCCACTGGCAGCCGCCGCCAGCACGTAACTCCCCTCGACGGAGCCTACTACTGCTGGTTGATTCGGATTGGCAATGTCTATGATCTGTACTCCGCCTGCGTAGTATGCCAAATATGCATAATCACCCGAAATCGCAAAATCTCGCACGCTTCCTCCCCAAATGAACGGCAGCGAACAGGAACCAAGCAACTGCGGTGTGGCTGGATTGGCAAGACTATAAATGTAAAGTTGATCGAGGCTACAGGCATAAAGATAACCGTTCGATGCCCTCATGATCCAACCACTAAATTCCATAGAACCCAACAGCACGGGAGCTGCGGGATTTGCCAGACTAAAAACATGAAGCTCACCCCCATTCGTTGCATAGGCATAATCTTCCTCAACTAGGACGTAGAATGGGTAATAACCACCCAGACTCCAACAGCTCAGGGACTCCGGATGGGCTGGATCGACCACACTATAAGTTACCAATCCGTGATACGAGTCCGCGCCATATACATAGTCTCCTCGTACTGCTATATCACGAAACTGCACGAAGCCAAGGGGGCGTCCAAGCTCGGTCGCCCGAGGCGGGTCGGCAAGATCAATCGCATGGAATCCGGCAATGATATCCGAAAGATATCCCATCGTCCCGTTAAACACCATACGACCGAGGAACCCCCTTTTCCCAAAGCGCGAGATTTCCACCGGCAAGGCGGGATTGGAAATGTCAAGGACGGCAACGGTTTGGTCCTGCGAATGATAAAGAGCCGTGCAAAGGAGGTTTCCAGAGTTGACAATGCACCCCCCAAGATCCACTGGCAGTAAATACGTGCTTGTAAAAACCGGATGTATTGGATCGCTAATATCCCAGATATCAATGCCCCAGTTCAACTTGATCACAAATAGGTGGGAAGCTGTTATCGTTATCCCGTAGCAATAACCGCTATCACAAGCCGCGACTAGCATAGGATCCAGAGGATCCGATACATCGTAAATGTGTACACCGTCCCTCACTGTCGCAAGATAGACGTAATCGCCTGACAGCTTGGCGCTCCATCTGTAGGAAATCGTGTCGTCCAACGAGGCGACTTCAATCGGATTCCAGGGATCGCTGATATCATACAATTCAACGCCATTACCAGCCAAGCAAAGGTAATCGCCAACCATGCCCACCGGCTGCGATGAATTAGCATCAGGAAAATCGCTTGTCACCTGCACATTGTTCCAGTCAGATACATCCATGAGGTAAGGTTGCAGCCGTGTCTCTTGGTCGACGCCGACCGCTACATCTCCGATGATAAACCTGATGATAGGTGAATCGTCCAAATACCAGTGATTGATTTCTGTGGGGTGTGTAGGGTCGGAGACATCCAGGACACAACCTTCGTCGTAATAGGTGAGATAGGCTCGATTGTCATTGACATAGACACCGAGGTTTTCCAGGTAGTTCCACGGAGACCATGGTGACCGTCCAATCTCTACCGGGTTAACAGGATCCGATAAATCCATAATCCGAAGCCCCGAGTAATCACTGGATATATAGACAAGGTTGCCAACCATTTGCATGTCATCGACACCTGACCAGTAATCCAGCGTGGTCACATGGTGCATCCCCAAGCTGTCCTGTGCTAGTCCGATATTCCAGATAGCCAGAAATAGCATTATGACCAGCCCGCATCTACTCAAATGAATCGTTCTCATAAAATCTCCAGGATGATGTGGTCGAGTTACTCTCACGGAAAGAACTGTACCCTACCAGGGGCAGGCTCTCCAATCCTGGAGAGCCTGCCAGCCTTTCTTAGGCAGCTATTGTTACTTCAGCAGCAGCATCTTGGCTGATTGGAAACCGGTTTCGGTTTCCATACGGATGAAGTAAATACCGGAAGAAACCGGATCGCCGGTTGAAGATTGACCTGACCAGACGACATTATAGTCCCCTGCTGCCTGTCGATCATCTACTAACGTAGCGACCTTTCGACCGAGAACATCGAAGATGACTATATTCACGTTCCTGATGTCCTGTAGGGAATAGGAAATCCTGGTGGATGCGTTGAAGGGATTCGGGTATGGTTTGTACAAAGTATAGCCCATAGGAACAAGCGTCCGTTCGTCTTTTTGATTTTCTGTAGGATGGAGCAATGCAAACAGCTCATCTTTGCGTTGAAGATAATCTTCGTAGGAAGAAGGCTTTAATTCAGGAAACATACCGACCGGATCTAAGGCATCCAAACCACCGCCATTTGCTTGAGCCGCAAGATAGATAAATCCTACATCAATGACTGCTAACACTGAATCAGCTAAGCTCGGTGGATTGGCGATAACTGCTTCACACTGATCCAATGCATCCTGATACTCAGTCACCTCAACTAATGATCTCCATTCCAGTTCGCTAGCAAATTTGGCAATTATGGCAACTGAACATGTATCTGCTAGATCCCGATAATAAACCCCCTGACTGTTGAAGTTTCCATTCCCGTCTTGAGTGCAATAGAAAGTCCGAGTTAATGCCTCTGATGCCAGTGCGTCCGTTGTATAGTTTGCCACCACATTCCGATACGCTGCTTCAGCTGCAAGATAGTTGCCAGATTCTTCCAACGCTATGGCATTCGCGAATGCCAATTCCGCAGCAGAACGCCCGCCTTCATCTTCCCCCCACGGTTGTTGATCACAGGGAAGGTATCTCCACCTGTACGTTGGTTCAAAACGACTTCCGGGAGGATTTGGTTCACCCCACCAATTCAATGTAACCGGATTTGGAGTAGTACAGTCTATAGCCTCCACTAACACATGTATATCGCTAGTGATCTGGTTATGACCCTCTTTCATCAAAGCGCCAGATCTGTCATAGAGATCAATCTGATGGTATAATCCAGGGTCGGCATGACCGTTGCCATGTATGTAGTTCACCGGAATTATATCGGCGTTATAATCCGCTATAAACTTGCTTAGTTGAAAGGCACCAACGCCTGAGAATCCATTGTCGCTGATGGTATTCCTCAACGCCATTACTTGTGCTTGGGGCCAAATAAATATGCCGGTTCTTCCATTATTGCTGATGGTGCTGTTACTAAGATAAAGTTTCATGAATTCTGCACATATTCCAGTATTTACAGAATGATGGATGTTGCAATGATTCAAACTAAGTTTAGCGTACGATGCAATTATTCCGTTGTTTGCACCTGAAATGTCTGCATATTGAAGAGTGTTTTCACTAATCACACCAAAGGCACCCAGAAGGAGACCGGGCCATGGTGATGATGCGCCCTCCAAAGGCTTAAAAAACACCTGCTCGTCCTCGCTGTTTCCCGTAACTGTGAGGTTGCCAAGCACACCTATATTGGTCCATGCATCAAAGTGGAGTTCACATGGAGAACCTTCCGCAGTGATGAATAAATCATTATTAGGGTCAACATCAAATCCACTTAACACATGATAGGGAGATGCATCTTGGTTCAGGGAAGGGTGTTCAGGAGTGCTATGAATTTCATAATCGGCGATGACTACCCAATAGAGTCCCTCTTCATATGGAGGTTCTTCTAATTCCGGTCCGCCGTAGGCGCCGATGTCGCTTCTACTATGGGCGAGATTGCAATTAGTAAGCTGGTCCCATCCCCAACCAAGGCACGGCGAATTCCACCGCAAATGATAGTAGTTGTCGTCCCCGAAACCAGCTGCGAACAAAGGATCAACAAGAACGTGATCCAGACTCGTTACTAGGCGGTTAAAGGAACCTCCATTACCATGATAACAATTATTCCTGACAGTTACGGCAACTGGCGAGAAAATTCCCCATCCGGTGTTATCCTTGAGGATATTATTCACTATGGCATTCTCTTCCGCCCCATTTATGATTTCAATGCCATTCCCTCCATTTTGCGTTCCTGCCACGATATTGTTTCTAAAAAAGGCAAAGTCGCCTCTGGCACCGCATTCTGTACTATTCTCGATGATGTTGTTAGCTATTACTGTCCCAAAGTCAGCATGTACGTACATGCCAAGACCGCAGGCTGTAATGCGGTTTCTTTTGAAGTATGATTCATCTGCCGGAGAAGCCAGTTTTGTTCCAGTCTCACATTCCTCAATCTTGGTGTCTTTCACTTGAAGAAGATTATTAGGACGAGTATCGTAATTGACACCGACACCATCACCCCAATTATGATGGATATAGCAATTATCTACTATGACGGTGCAATAATTATTTGCCCTAACTGGTCCACTGGTGTTTTGGAAACTTGTTTCATGTTCCCCGCCGTAGCGGATTTCGCAGTTGGTGAGGTTCATGGTGGCAGGATTTTCCGAACTGCCCTCGGCGATCAGGGCATTCCAGAAACCAGGGTATTCATGTTGCGGTGTATCGGCGGTGAAGATTACCGGTTCATTGTCTGTACCCGTAGCAGTCAAGGTAGCATCGTATTCTACCCTAATGTGGTAATGTCCCTCAAACTCGACTGTTGAACCATAGTGAATAATCAGAGCTTCACCATGTGGAACATATTTGTCCCCGTCAATGGGTATCGTTGCATACGGTCCAAATTCACCGTAGAGTTCCTCTTCTTGTGCAATGGCACAACTACTGATTACAATAATCAGCAACATAGTTGAAAATATGCGATGTAACATGACACACCTCTAAAAGGTTTTGGTTTTTAAAAACTTACTTTAATAATAATGCTTTTTGGTTAAATTCTTTGCCACCGGAGATTAGCTGGATGATATATAAACCAGAAGCGCACGAACTGGAATTCCACAAAACTCGATGCGCTCCCGGAGGAAGAGGGGGGAATGTAAATTCCTGGACCTTTTGACCCAGGATGTTGTAGATGTTGATAATCACCTCCTTTTGAACGGGTATTGTGAAGGGAATAATCAGAACACTGTTGAAAGGATTAGGATATGGGGGAAGCAGGGCAAAGTCCAGGGGATAGGGTTTGGGGTTTAGGGTCTGGACTAAGGTATAAGGATAACTTTCACCCCAGGGACCACCCCAGCAGCCAATGTCGTTTCGCGTAGAATCGACATCGTTAAAGAACGGATCAGGGTCACCAGCGTCGATACAGGGAGAACCAAGTGAAAGGCGGAAATTTATGGTATCTTGAACCACGGGATCTGTAAAGAGATTGGTGGAATCCGGGATGCAATTCGCAAAGTCGGAGTCGTTGCCAAAAAAATCGTTGTAGCTGATGTTGGTAAAGGGTTCTGGAGTGCTGAGCGCTTGGATGCCATAAATGTTGTTGAGAAATATATTATTCTCGATGTCAACATCTGGATGTTGTCCGGATAATCGAACACCTATGTCACTACGATAAATTACATTATTATAAGTATTAACAAGAACACTGGGACCGACAAACCAAGAAAGACTAGCGCCCTGATAACATTCTGAAAAAATGTTGTTAGCTACCACCCCGGCGCTCCCGCTCGAAAATCCAATTCCTGCGCCTACCTGATAAACTCGGTTATTAACGAAATCAACCTGGCTGGAATATACAACCCATGAACTTGGTCTGCCTATGAAAGTACAGCCTTGCACTAGACCCTGAGCCTCTTCCCGGAAATATATGTGCGATGCTGCTTCGTATGGTACGAAATACTCCGAATGACAGTTTGTGATAGCAGCCGAACCACCTATAACACGGAAGTTGGAATTGCTATAGGGATCATATATATGTAATTGACAACTATCTGCGGCTATCCAGGCATTGTTTATAGCATAAACCCCATATCGAGTGTCAACTATTCGAGATTTTCTTACTATTATGGAGGCTTGCGAGTCGGCTACCACGCCATAGTATCCATGAGTGAAATAGGCATAGTCAATTCGGGACGTGTCCAATGATGAACCAATACATTGAATTCCCCGCCATGCCCATTGTAACGAATCCCCAAATTCCGGCAGGAAATAGATAGTATCTTCTGGTGTGCCCACTGCATGGAGAGTGCCCCGTACCACTATCCGATGTCGTAAATCTTCCACCGGATGCCATTGAAAGCGGATTTCCACCCCAGGTTCGATTCGCAGACTGTCCCCCGCCGGAACTACCACATCCTCCACCACCATATAAGGAGAATCTTCCACTGTTAACAAACCCGTCACTTCCCCTGCCAAAATAGTATAAGAACTTACCAAAACTGATACTTCCTGGGAATCGCGCTGCGCCAACCCATCCTCTACCCATACCCCAAAAGTGAAATCCTCCTGGTCCAGGGGCACTGTACCAGACACTGCCGCACTATCCTCCACCCAGTCCAGGATTTCTTCATTGAGCCAGGGCGGCAGATCCCAGAATCCGAACTGCAATGGTCCGTTGTCATCGGTGGCTTGCGCCACATATCGGAGAAATGTACCCTCCTGCACATTCACCACCACCGGCGAAATCAACGCTGGTGGCTGGTCGATGAGTTGATCGTAATAATACACTCCCATATCGGCTCGGGTGCTGTCCGGGTCCAAAGGTGACTCTGGATCACCGGCATCGATGCAGGGGGAATTGGCTTGTAACTGATAATCATACGGATTTCCTGCCCGAAAACGTGGGTCAAGGAAAATATTCCCGGTATCCAATTCGCATTGGTATGTAACAGAGTTCACTCCATAAAAGTCATTGTAGCGTATATCAAACTGGGCACTGGTCGAGGCGTACACTCCTGTGCAATTCACCCCATCCCCTACAAAGATATTATCGATCACCTGATGGGTCCCCGTTGCGCTAATGGCGTAGATCCCTTTATCATCAAATACAAACGTATTCCCGTGTATATAGTTAGAACCGGAGCCAAGAATCTCAATCCCGGAACCACCAGACATCACCAAATTCTTTTCCAATGTGGTTGTGGAATTATGAATACTGGCTTCTCCATAAATCACATTTTCCCGGATGATACCGTGACTATAATCATCAACACTAACCACGGGGAAGCCCGTGCTGCTTCCAGTCACCACATTTTGTTCGAAAATAAATTCTGGCGAGGAGAGTGCCTGAAAACCGGTTTCCCCAACATGACAATCATGAATATACGCAGTTCCCGCGTATAATTGGATGAATTCTACTTCGTTGTCATACACCTCCATCC
>CBDVBD010000082.1:0-13869 GCA_965372135.1 uncultured bacterium
CCTGGTTTCCGGCAGAGGTTATTGTCCATGATGATCCCTTCATCATCCGTGATGTCCGGGGAACGGTGGTGCAGGTGAATGCGGTCAGGGTTAACCCGGTTCAGCATATGATTCGGGTAGTAACTCGGGTGGTGTTGGATGTTCGTACCGATGGCGCCGGCGGCGTCAATGCCATTGACCGTACCGAACCATTAACCTATGTGGATCGGGAATTTCATAACATTTACCAGCGGATGTTCATCAATTATAACGCTTTGGACTATGTGCCGATTTCCGAACCCGGTCGGATGTTCATCATAACGGACCCGCTGTATGTCACTGCGATCGATGATTTCTACCAGTGGAAGCTGCAGAAAGGTGTCCCGACGGAATTGTACACATTGGATCAAACTGGATACTCTTCTTCCCAAATTTACAGCTTTATCCAAACTGCTTATAATTCCCTCCAGGGCTTGACTTATGTTGTCCTGGTGGGAGATATTGATGATGTGCCTACCTTATATGGGGTGGTGGAAGGTGCGGATTCGGATCCGTGTTATACCAAGCTGGCAGGGAGTGATAACTATCCCGATGCGTTTATATCACGAATATCGGCATTCACACCAGCAACTGTGGAGTACCAAGCGTACAAGTTTATCCGCTATGAAAAGTTGCCGGATACTGGAGTGGCTGGTGCTTGGTACCATAAGGGTACCGGTATCGGCGGCGATGACACCGGCGGTACCGGATTAGCGGATTGGGAACGCTGCGAGTTGCTGCGTACCGTACTCTTGAACTACAACTACACCGAAATCGATCAAATCTACCACAGCTCCGCTACAGCCGCACAGGTGACCAATGCGTTAAATCAGGGACGCAGCATCATAAATTACGTCGGGCATGGCAGCACAACGTCTTGGGGCACTACCGGATTTAACAATTCCAACGTCCATGCATTAAGTAACGGCTGGATGCAGCCCTATATCATCGATGTGGCGTGTGTCAATGGTGATTTCAGCTACGGGGAATGCTTCTCTGAAGCGTGGCTTCGGGCTGGGGATATGAGTAATCCCAAGGGTGCGATTGGCATGTATGCTGCATCAACCAATATGTCCTGGGTACCGCCCTGTGATATGCAGACACATTGTGTGGATTTGCTGTGTACCGAGGTAAAGAATTCCTACGGTGGGATTTGTTTCCAGGGTTCTATGTACTGCATGGACCTTTGGGGTGCCGGGAATAGTGATGAGGGCACGAAAGTCTTCGAGCAAACCAATATTTTCGGCGACTGTAACATGCAGGTCAGATCCGATACACCGGTGCCGATGGCTGTAAATCACAGTTCGGTGCTGTTTCTGGGAATGAATACATTTGATGTGCAAGTGCCGGGATTGAGAGGCGCCTTGGCTTGTTTATATGCCGATGGTGTGCAATACGGTGTAGCTTATACCGATGTGAGTGGCAACGCCCAGATTGTGATGACCAGCCCACCATCGTCTCCCATGACCGTGACGTTAACCGTGTCTGCCTATAATAAGGATCCGTACATTGTAGATATCCAGGTGGTTCCAATGTCCGGTCCCTACCTGTCCTGTGATTCGCTGGTGGTTATGGACGTCACCAATCCTAACGGTATGGTGGAGTACGGTGAGAATGTCCTGCTGTCGGTGTGGCTGCTTAATCAGGGGAATAGTGATGCCCTCAACACCGAAGTCACCCTTATCAGTACCGACCAGTATGTGACCATCATCGATGATTTTGAGTCTTACGGGATTATTGCTCAGGGAACCAGTGTCGGCAGGACTAACGCCTTCGAATTCGATGTGCACGGTAATGTGCCCGATGGTCATTTTCTTTCGTTAACACTGCTTGTGTCCTGCGACGACATAAGGGAGGAATGGGGAATTCCACTGAGCATTGCCGCACATTCAGCGGCGTTTACTATCTCCGGTTTCGTGATTGACGACGCCTCCGGAAACGGAAATGGAATGCTGGAAGCCGGGGAAACGGCGGATATTACCTTGAGCTTGGATAATGACGGCAGCGCTGCCACCTCAAATCTTGTGGCTCAGTTGACCAGCGATTCGCCGTATCTAACCATCAATTCCGGAACCTCGAGTCACGGTGGGATCGGACCATCCGGATCCGGGACATTTACTCCCGATTATCAGGTGTCGGTATCACCAAGTTGTCCGAATTTTACACCAGCGGCATTCTATATGGAAATCCTGGGATCCCGGGATCTGGAAAGCCATTTGATGAATGCCGTGACATTGTGCGGATTCCAGGAAGTGGTGGAAAACGGACAGGGATCTTGGACTCATGCGGTACAGACACCAGGATTCTACGATCAGTGGCATATTTCAACTATGCGGTCCAATTCCCCCACCCACAGTTGGAAATGTGGTGCAACCGGAACGGGAACATACTTGAATCGGCTTGATGCAGTTTTAACAACCCCATCTTTGACTATCCCGGATGGCTGTCAATTGACTTTCTGGCATTGGATGGACGCTGAAGCATCGGGTTATTATCCTGATTCCGCTTATGACGGCGGAATTGTGGAAATTTCCACGAGCGGCGGACCCTGGACGCAGATCACTCCCGACGGGGGGTATACTCACCATATCCGCGCTTCCGCCGGAGGTGGAACTCCGTATTCCGGACCCTTCGATGGCGGTACACCCTGTTATTCCGGAAGCATTAACTGGACACAAGCAACCTTTGACCTCACCGGATATTCCGGCAGCGTGCAGATTCGGTTCCGGTTCGGCAGTGATGCCGCAGTAACGCGAGAAGGATGGTATGTGGATGATATCGAGGTTGATGCCGGTAGTTCCATGGCAGCTCCGGTCAATCTGGCAGCATCTATCAGCGGCAGTGAAGTGACATTGAATTGGAACAGCCCTGGCGTCAATCCCGCCCTGACCCTGTTGAGCTATAACATCTACCGGAACAGCGTGAAAATCGATTCCATGTTCCAGGGATTGGAATATACCGATAACTTGACGCAACTACCATTCGGCACCTATTTGTACCAGGTGTCAGCAGAATACGAGGCGGGGGAAAGCGCATTGACTCCACCGGAATCGGTGGTGTATTCAGGCGGTCTCCCACAAGTACAGAATCTGATGATTCAGGTGGTGGGGAATGATATCCAGTTAAACTGGCCGCCGGTGGCTGCAGCCACTGGGTATCGGGTGTATCGTGGGACTGATCCCAACGATCCTATGAGTACTGGAACAATGATCGGAACCCCTGTCAACAACAATTACTTAGACAGTAATGTGCTGCTTGGTGGATCCAGAGCTTTCTACGTAGTAACCGCAATCGATGATTAAGACCGGTTTATAAACCCATTTAAGACCTCCAATTTCGGAAGATTGGAGGTCTTTTTTATATCCAGTTACTTCAGTGACGTATTTATTTACCTTATGCGGTAGTGATTCCTACAGAAAGGAAATTTGGAAAATACTTGATATTTGTTGTTTATTTGGCTATATTGCCAAATAACAAAATGAGGTCTATATGGATCCCACAACGAAAATCAGATTTGAAGCCCGCGCAAAAGTCATCAAAGCGTTAGCCCATCCCACCCGACTTTTCATGGTGGATGAATTGTCGCGGCAGGAACATTGCGTCTATGAATTGACCGAAAAAGTGGGTGCTGATGTCTCTACCGTGTCCCGGCATCTTGCAATTCTTAAAGATGTGGGGATAGTGAAGGATGAAAAGCGCGGCTCCCAGGTGTTCTATTCGCTGAGAATGCCTTGCGTGTTGAATTTCTTCACCTGCGTGGAAACAGTAATGAAGACGGTGGCGGAAGAAAACCTCCAGCTACTCCATTAGAATAAAACTACAGAAAACCTTAGGAGATTGATGGATGAGTTGGCGTGATGAGTGGAAACCATTGACGATAATTGTTGTGGTGTTTCTGGTTTTTTTCTTCTTGCCGGTGGGGTTTGCAAGATTTGATAATGCAGTACTGGAAGCGATTTATCTGGTCAAGTGGTATGCCCGGGAACATGTGTTATTGTGTTTAGTTCCGGCTTTTTTCATTGCCGGCGCCATCGCGGTATTTATCAGCCAAGCATCGGTGATGAAGTATTTGGGGGCGAGGGCGAAGAAGGTGTTGGCATACGGGGTGGCGTCGGTATCGGGGAGTGTGCTGGCGGTGTGTTCTTGTACGGTGCTGCCGTTGTTTGCGGGGATCTATAAAATGGGGGCGGGATTGGGACCTGCGACGACATTTTTATACGCCGGTCCGGCCATCAATGTGCTGGCGATTATTCTAACCGCGCGTGTTTTAGGAATCGAACTGGGAATTGCACGTGCGATCGGTGCCGTACTTTTCAGTGTGGTGATCGGTCTGGCGATGCATGCTATTTTTCGGAGGGAAGAAGCTGCCAAGGCGAATGTCCAGGCGGTGTTACCGGAACCGGAATTTTCCCGACCGTTAAGTCAAAACGTCGTATATTTTGCACTGATGGTGGGGATACTGGTCTTTGCCAACTGGGGGCAGCCAAGAGAAACCTCGGGGCTGTGGCATGCAGTATTTTCCATCAAATGGGCGATTACAGCGGTATTGGGGGCTGTTTTTGGGGTGGTTCTTATCAGATGGTTTTCGGTGTCGTTTTGGAAGATAGTGTTGACAGCGGTGCCGATGGTGGTTTTGGGGTTTGTATTTCCCGGAATTCCGGAGATTCCTTTTACGGCAACGGTTATCGGTTTATCTATCATAATCGGGACTCAGGAAGGGGAAATGCAGGAGTGGCTCAGTTCCACTTGGGGATTTACCAAGCAGATTCTTCCGCTGCTGTTCTTCGGCGTGATAGCGGCGGGAGCGCTGTTAGGACGTCCGGGACAGGAAGGATTGATTCCTTCCGAATGGATTAGTGGTTCCGTTGGGGGAAATTCGCTTATGGCAAACTTGTTTGCGTCAGTGGTTGGTGCGTTCATGTATTTCGCTACATTGACGGAAGTGCCGATCCTGGAAGGGTTAATTGATAGCGGTATGGGGAAGGGACCAGCGCTGGCGTTATTGTTGGCGGGACCGGCGTTGTCTCTTCCCAATATGTTGGTGATTCGTTCGGTGATGGGAACCAAGAAGACCGTGGTTTTTGTGCTGTTAGTGGTCATAATGAGTACAGCGAGTGGGCTGGTTTACGGGAACTTTTTTGTGTAGGAGTGACGCCATGAAGAAAATTCAAATTTTAGGAGCTGGTTGTCCCAAGTGTCAGAAATTGGCGGAAAATGCCGAGGAAGCCGCTAAGAATCTTGGGATCGAATATGAAATTGAGAAAGTGACGGACATTAATCAAATCACCAGTTTCGGTGTGATGATGACACCGGGATTAGTGGTGGATGGAGAAGTGAAGTCTTCCGGGAAGTTGTTGTCAGCAAGCGAGATCAGGGAATTCCTGTTTTAGGGGTCGCGGCGCTAATCATATGATATTAAGGAAATTCAGCAACCATGAATCGAAAAACCGTTATTACTTTAGTTTTGGTGCTGTTTGTTGTTGTCAGCCTGGCTTACTTAGTGATCGAAGAAATAGGTTCACGATCCGAGGTGGTGTCGGCTGATGTAGAATCACAGAGCCAGGCAGGGTCAGAGGAATCAGCGTCAGATCCAGCTTTGAAAAGTGCCTCATCCGACACTGAAGGCAAGATCGTGCTATACTATTTTCATGCCACCGCACGCTGCTCAAACTGCAGGAAATTTGAAGCCTATTCGCTGGAGGCTATCCAGCAAAGATTTGTAGACGCATTAGGTGATGGTCGTTTGGAATGGCGGGCGATCAATGTGGACGAACCTGCCAACAAACATTATATTGAGGACTATCAACTGATTACCAGGTCATTGATTTTGGTGAAGATGCAGGATGGGGAGCAAATCGGATGGAAAAATCTTCAGAAAATATGGGAACTGGTGGGGGATGAGGATGATTTTGTGAAATATGTACAGTCTGAAGTGGCGGGGTATCTGGGAGAAGGGGCATGAGCGGTCTGATTGTAGCTGCGATGTCGGCGCTGTGGTTGGGGATTTTAACTTCCATCAGCCCCTGTCCGTTAGCGACAAACATTGCGGCGATTTCTTTCATCGGCAGGCGAGTCGATAAAGCAAAGTTGGTTTTGCTTGCCGGTGTGTTTTACACACTGGGACGGATGTTGACTTACTTGGTGCTGGGAGTGCTGATTGTGACCAGTATTTTGTCTATACCGCACCTGTCGCATTTCCTTGAAAAGTACATGAATAAGCTATTGGGTCCATTTCTGATTCTGGTGGGGATGGTGTTGTTAGAGCTGATACAGTTAAATATATTTGGCTCAAGTGTTAGCGAAAGAGTGCAGAAGAAAGCGGAATCATGGGGGATATGGGGTGCTGGATTGTTGGGAATTCTGTTTGCGCTGACCTTTTGTCCGGTGTCGGCGGCTCTCTTCTTTGGGAGTCTGATCCCACTTTCGGTAAAAACCAATTCCAGCATAGCACTGCCGGCAATATATGGGATAGGGACAGGGTTGCCGGTGTTTGTATTTGCCATGTTTATTGCGTTAGGTGCTCAATGGGTGGGGAAGGCATTTGATAAGGTCACGCTGATAGAGAAATGGGGTCGCAGTATTACTGGCGGGATCTTCATTTTGATTGGAATCTATTTCTGTCTCACTTATATTTTCCGAGTATTCTAAAGAATTGACAATCGGTACATATTAAAAAGGAAAACTATTCTGTCAGGATTTTATCCTGACATTTTTTTACCGCTACGCCAGTAGATTATTCTATATCTAAACAAATTCATATTTTTTGAAATTTATCGAAAGGCTATTGAAAAAGTTGACAATTTTTCGTATATTGATGGGTAAGGTAAATATATTCGAAAGGTGTGCATTGTAGGGGTCCCATCTCTGAATCATCGTATGAGAGGTGGGATACTTGTATTTCTGTGCCAAGATTTGGGAGAAAGAGGATTCAAATGAACTTGCGTACGTTGTTTTTGGTTGCTTTTGTCATTTCATTGGATTTGATTTTGGTGAGTTCAGCGTTTGCGGAATATCAGATTGGTGAGCATGTCAATGATTTCACGCTTCCTGATGCTTACGGAAACCCGGTGTCGTTGTATGATTATCAGGATCAGATCGTAATACTCACGTTCTGGTTTACCGAATGAACCTTTTGTCAAGCGGAGGCTCCGCAATTACAACAGGTTTTTGAAAACTACCGCAACCAGGGAGTGATGGTGTTAGCACTTGGTTGGCAGGAATCACAAGCGGCGTGCCAAGCTTGGATCAACACCTACGGTTTGACCTATGCCGTCCTTTCAGACTTGTCAACGGCAACCTCCCAGCTTTTTATCCCCAACCAGGGCGGGACTTTTCACTTTCCCCACAACTGCGTTGTTGATCAATATCAGATCCTTCGGTACTCCACTCAGGGATGGAATCAGTCAGCGATAGAAAGCATGCTGCAATCGCTGATGGAGCCGGAAGCAGCGTTCGATCCAACCGAATTGAATTACGGAGTGGTCGATTTCGGAAATACCGTTGATCTGGAACTGACTATCGACAATGCGGGCACCGGCGTATTGCAGGTGACCAATATTACCGCTTCTGATCCTTCCCTTTTCAGTGTCACTCCAAATTCCGGACAGGTGTATGCAGTTGACGATTCGCTGGTGGTAACGGTAACCCTGCATGCATTACAGGCGGGCAGCATCAACGAGGAATTGACCATCGAAACCAATGACGGAATCTTTACCGTGGGTTTAACTGCTCAGGTTACTGCGGCGGGTCCGTTCCTGGTGGTCTCTGCCTACGAGGTTGATGATCTGGGGAATCCCAATGGGATGTTGGAATATGGAGAAACCGCCCGGCTTTCGGTGACACTGCAGAATATCGGGATCGGTGATGCTTTGAATGCGGAAGCAACCATGGTATCATCCGACCGTTATGTCACCATCGTTGATAGCTTCGAAACATACGGCACTATCGGGGAAGGGTTATCAGTGGAAAGAGTCGATGCATTTGAGTTCGATGTGCACGGTGATGTGCCGGATGGTTACAATCTTCAACTTACCTTAAATGTTACCGCCGATGAAAGCCGCTTGGAATTGGAAATCCCGCTCCCGATTGAAGCGCATTCAGCGGATTTCCAGGTGACTGGATTTATCATCGATGATGTGTCCGGAAACGGTAACGGTATATTAGACCCCGGTGAAACTGCGGACATTACCTTGACTTTAACCAATGATGGCAGTGCGGGAACTTCCGGGTTGACTGCCGTGCTCACCAGTGATTCGCCCTATTTGCAGATTCTTAGCGGGTCGTCTAATCATGCTGGAATAGCCTCCTTGGGCGCCGGTACCTTTGCTCCCGATTATCAGGTGTCGGTGTCGGCGGGATGTCCGGATTTAACCCCTGCGGTATTCTATCTAACAATCGATGGATCGCGCAGTTTTATGTCCCATTTATTGAAACCGGTAACGTTGGGGACGTTCCAGGAAGCGGTGGAAAACGGTCAAGGAGCCTGGACTCATGATTTCCAGACTTCCGGATTCGACGATCAATGGCATATATCCACCACCAGATCCCATTCGCCGTCACACAGTTGGAAATGCGGTGACACCGGAACCGGGAACTACCAGAACCGGTTGGATGCGGTACTGATGACGCCGCCATTGACCATCTCGGATGGATGCCAGTTGACATTCTGGCATTGGATGGAAGCGGAAATTTCCGGCACCTATCCCGATTCCGCTTACGACGGCGGTATTGTGGAGATATCGATGGACGGTGGTCCCTGGACCCAGATTACCCCTCAAGGCGGCTATAACAAAACCACCCGCTACTCCGCCGGCGGAGGCAGTCCTTATTCCGGACCTTTCGCAGGGACACCCTGTTATTCCGGGTCGATCGCTTGGAATCAGGCGTCCTTCGATTTAACGGGATATTCCGGATCGGCGCAGGTACGGTTCCGTTTCGGCAGCGACAATGGCTCTACCCGCGAAGGGTGGTATGTGGATGATATCCAGATCGACATAGTGGGAGTTACCGGTGCGCCGGTGAACTTAGAAGCGTCGTTAGATGGGAGCGAGGTTACGCTCACCTGGAATAGCCCGGGTGTCAATCCTTTGATGTCCCTGCTCAGCTACAACATCTACCGGAATTCGGTCAAAATCGATTCCCTGATTCAGGACGTGGAATACGTCGATGATTTAGCGCAGATGACGTATGGAACCTATCTCTATCAGGTGTCGGCGCAATATGATGATGGGGAAAGTTCTTTGACCACACCGGTGCCGGTGAATTACGTTGGTAGCCTCGATCCGGTGCAGAATTTGGTCATCAGTGTTGTTGGGAATCATGTTTTGTTGAATTGGTCTGCGGTGGTGAATGCAACCAGTTACCGGGTGTACCGGGCTGATAATCCCGGCGATCCCATGGGCAGCGGTACTATAATTGGCACGCCAATCAACAGCAACTACTTGGACAGCAATGTTTTGTTGGGCAATCCTAAAGCCTTTTACGTGGTGACTGCAACTAACGAATAAAGTGTAACTTGATTACAGTAAAAGCCCTTCGGAACACTATCGTCCGGAGGGCTTTTTTTATTCCTTGGGCTGTTAATCGGTTACGGCTCTCTTCGTGCCGTAACCTGGTAAAATGCCTGTTGGAATGATTCCAGGATACCGCTGTCGACGGCGAAAGTGTCGGTTACGGTGGTTAGCGAATCCAACGGGAGACCGTAAGCAACACCCCGATAGATGGTGTAGGCGTTGGCGATTTCTACCGGGCTCCATCGAAGGACAACATCGGATCCGGTGCGCTCTATCACCAGATCATCCACCGCTTCCGGCACTCCAAATATCTGCATAACGAATTCTTGTGTTATGGAGGCACTGGCATCGTCGGATACCTTAATAGTGAATGCCGCTAAAGTGTCGCTGGATGGAATGCCGGAAATTACCCCGGACAGGGAATCCAGCGTCAACCCTGCAGGCAAGGTTCCCGATGTGATTTCCCAGGTGTATGGTTCGACTCCTCCGATTGCTCTTAGGGTATCCGCGTAAAGTATTTCGATGTATCCGGGCAATAACGTGTCCGTGACAATGGTCAAGGGATAGATTCCCTCTTGTTCAAAACGCAGGATCCATTGGTCGGGGTCTAACTCCACATTGCTGGGTTCCCAGGGCAGATCGATTTCGAAAACCTGCGTTTCCAGCGAATCCCATAATACCACAGTTGTGTCGGTGCGGCTGCCGGTGATACTCATTTGGATGGGCATGGTGAACAAGTTGGCACTGGTTTGCTGCTGAGTGATAGTTACGTATAGGTGATAAGAACCATCCCAAAATCCACCATCCCATCCCCACTGATAGTCCGGACGGTTAACCCCCCAAATCCATTCCTGGAAAAACCAGCTCAAATCCGATCCCCACACGTTTTCACAGATGACTTGGAAATCCTGGGTAGTCGCGTTACTGTAAGCATAAGCATCCCGATAGTCCGGGAATATGCTCCATATCGAATCGCCCACCACCCCGCGCAGCATGTGCAGCACCCAAGCGCCTTTGTGATATACGGTATTGGAACCGAACAACGGGTCCGGGTCGTAAATGGGACCGCTGGGATCAGACACATACAGATTGTTTTGCATATAGTTGTGGTAGCCGGATATCCCCTGGGTGGTTTCAATATATAATGCTTCGGAATAGCTGGCGAAGCCTTCGTTTAACCAGATATGTGGCCAGTCATCCAACGTCACCAAATCCCCCCACCATTGATGCCCCAATTCATGTACTAATATCCAGTCATAAGCGTGATTTCCCTGTATCAAACCCTGTCCATAGGTAGTCAACGTCTGGTGTTCCATAGCGCCGCCCCAGTTGAATTCCGCCATGCCGTAGGATTCCGCTGTAAAGGGGTATTCGCCGAAGTAACCCCGTAGTATTTCGATCGCTGAAGGCGTAATATCGAAATCGATCACGGCGTCGTCATAATCTTCCGGATACACATAATGGGTGATGGGCATGGTGTCACCAGCCATCGTGACGTATTCGTCCGTGATGGTTTGGTAATTCGTGCTGGTGATACTGACTAAGTAGGTGGAGATGGGGTAGCTTTCGTGCCAGTGGTAGGTTTTGGTGCCGTTACCGTTGTCGATCACTTCACGGAGTAATCCGTTGGAAGTGGAGATATTAGCATCATCGGCGGTGATCAGAACATCGGTGGAATCGGCTTTATCGTTGGGTACGTCCTTACAAGCCCACCAATCGCGTGCGCCGGTGGGTTCCGACAAGCTCCAGACCACCGAGTGACCGTTGTGCATGCTGAAAGTAAAAGACCCGAAACCGCTGCTGGGCGGAACGCCGTGATAATACACCTCAGTGGTAAATGTATCCCCCGAATCCAACGGTGTTGACCAGGTGATGGTTATCAGGTCATTGGTATGGGTCCAGCTTGAAGCATGCCCGGCCATTATCACCGAATCCACCGTCATCGGATTGGAGAAATTCAGGTCGGTTTCCGTATAGTTGTCCACCAGTGCCATCGCCGTCATGGTCACTACCCCATTGATAATCTGCCAGGCGGTATCGGTGATGTCGATGTCGAGTCGGTAATGGATCACGTCCATATTCGCCTGATTTCGGGTGGGCTGTACTTCATCCAAGCCCTGGTACCGTGACACCAACCGCTGCCATTCCTGCTGGTGGAAATCACCCGGGGTTAGGATATCCCCATCCTGTGCCGCCGCCGTTAGACAGCACATTAACAGCATTATCCCAATAACTAAATAATTATTACACATTTCAATCAATCTCTATATCTTGCGAAGCGACTAATTTTTACCATAGTTAATATACCGATTTTTTGGGATTTAATCAAGGAAAATATGCGGTATGGGAAATAGTATTATGGAGTGTAATTACAAGAATAAGCGGACTTACGCGGTAATGAGACTTCTGGATGTTTCAGATTGCAAAGACCTGGCGAAGGAAAACACCACAGACCGCACCGTATCCACGGTCCGGTCCACATCCAGATCAGACATCATTGGGTAAATAGGCAGGGATATCACGTTCCAATAGTAGGATTCCGCACCGGGATAGTCTCCGGGCACGGCGCCCAAGCGGTTTTGATAGTACGGATGAAAATGCAGCGGAATATAGTGGACGTTCACACCCAATCCGGCATCTTTCAGGCGGTTGAACACTTCCAGTCGATCCACTCCAAGGACTTCCGGATTGACCTGTATCACATACAAGTGCCAGGCGGAATCCGTATTATTATCGGGAGTGTGTATCCCGGGAAGGTTTTCGAACTGCTGGTTATAATAGACTGCGATATCACGTCGGCGGGCGATGAATTCGTTCAGGCGCTTCAATTGGGTTTGACCCAGCGCACATTGGAAGTCGGTCAGCCTGGCGTTGGTGCCCAATCCTTGCATTTCGTAATACCAAGGACCATGGTTTTCCTGCAAGCAGGCGGTGTCTTTGGTAATACCGTGATTTCGGTAGGCTTGGATTCGGGAATCCAGTTGCTGATCATTGGTAAATACGGCGCCGCCTTCGCCGGTAGTGATGGATTTGACCGGATGGAAACTGGTCACTGCCATGTCAGAGTACTGGCATCCGCAGATTTTCCCTCCTGAATACTCACCCCCCAGCGCATGGCAGGCATCTTCCACAATATGAATTCCATGGTGTTGGGCAATGTGTTTGATCGTTTCCATGTCGCAGGAAGCGCCGGTTAGTTGCACTGGGATAACGGCTCGGGTGTGTGGGGTGATTTTCCGGGCGAAATCGTCGGGATCCAGGAGTCCGGTGTGAAGATTGACATCTGCGAGGACCGGCGTGCCGCCCTGATGGAACACACAATTGCCGGTAGCGATAAAGGTAATGGCGGGGACAATCACTTCGTCACCGGGACTGATCCCGATGGCGTTCATGGCGGCTTCTAAAGCAGTAGTTCCGTTGGATAACACCGTCACATGATGTGCGCCGATGTAGTCGGCGAGGTCGCTTTCAAAGTCGGCGACTCGCGGACCTTGGGTGATCCAATCCGATTTCAGAATGTCCAGGACTTCTTGGATCTCCGTCTCGCTGATCCATTGATGTCCATATGGAATCCGCCAATTTTGCGGTGTAGGGTTCAAGGTCATGGTTGCTGTTGATCATTTCTATTAACTGTTCGGCACCGACCCAATGATCGTTGTTATTACTGGAATAGATAAATCCTTCCGGGACTTTGACGCCGTCGTGGTACTCCGTCCGTTTCCACCAGGTGCATGCCGGCATGATCACGTACATTCCGTCCAGTTCAAGGGTGTTCCTGCCGTCTTCTTCGGTAACCAGGATTTCGTGCAGCTTTTCTCCGGGACGGATGCCGATGGTCTTGATTTCGCATTCCGGGGCGATTATTTTCGCAATATCGATCACCCGCATCGATGGAATCCTTGGTGTGAAAATCTCACCACCGATCATGATATTGATACAACGAATCACAAAATCAACCGCCGCTGGCAAAGTGATCCAGAATCTGGTCATGCGATCATCGGTTATTGTAATTTGACCAGTCGATGCTTGTTTCATAAATAGCGGTACTACGCTGCCGCGGCTGCCCATTACATTCCCGTATCGCACCACGCTGAACCGGGTTTTTCGGGGTCCGGCGTATGAGTTGCCGTGCACGAATATTTTTTCGGCGCATAGTTTAGTGGCGCCATAGAGGTTGACCGGATTCACCGCCTTGTCGGTGCTGATACACATTACTTTGTGCACACCGGCTTTGATTGCGGTTTCTACCACGTTTTGCGCACCGAGTACATTGGTCTTGACCGCTTCGAACGGGTTGTATTCGCAAGCCGGTACCTGCTTCATAGCGGCGGCATGTACC